>DASXKV010000002.1 GCA_036496605.1 Gemmatimonadaceae bacterium
CGCGATCCGATTCTCATGATCGACGAGATCGACAAGATGTCCGGCGGGGGCCCGAGCGGCGACCCGACGGCGGCGATGCTCGAGGTCCTCGATCCGTCGCAGAACAACGCCTTCGTCGATCATTATCTCAACCTGCCCTTCGACCTTTCCTCCTCGCTCTTCGTCTGCACGGCGAACAATCTGTACGACATTCCCGCGCCGCTCCGCGACCGCATGGAAGTCATCAAGATCGCCGGCTACACCGTCGAGGAGAAAGTCGAGATCGCATGGCGGTACATGCTTCCCCGCCTGCTCGAGGAGCACGGCATCACCGACAAAGACATACAGTTCACCGACGAGTCGCTTTCCTTCATCTCGAATCGGTATTCACGAGAAGCCGGCCTGCGCAATTTCGAGCGCAATCTCGCGGCGATCATGAGGAAGCGGGCGCGCCGCAAGGCAGAGGGCGAAGAGGGCGCGTGGGTGATCGACCTCGAAAAAGTCGAAGAGATCCTCGGCATTCCTCGTTATGCAGTCGAGGAAGCGGAGAAGGTCCCCGAAGTCGGTGTCGCCACGGGCCTCGCCTGGACGGCGACGGGCGGCGATCTCATGATCATCGAGGCGCTGAAGATGCCTGGTACCGGCCGTCTGACGGTTACGGGTCAGCTCGGCGAAGTCATGCGCGAAAGCGTCGATGCGGCCTACTCCTACGTGCGATCGCGCGCCGGCCAACTCGGGATTCCAGATTCGGATTTCCGCGAATACGATCTACACATTCACCTTCCTGCTGGTGCGATCCCGAAGGACGGACCGAGCGCGGGCATCACGCTCACGCTCACGATCGCCAGCACGCTCAGCGGCCGGCCGGTGCGACGCGACGTGGCGATGACCGGCGAGGTCACGCTCCGTGGAAAAGTGCTCGAGATCGGCGGTTTGAAGGAGAAGATCCTGGCTGCCTATCGAGCGGGTTTGCGCGAGGTGATTCTCCCAAAGTCGAACGAAAAGGACCTTCGCGACGTGCCCGCCGAAGTGAAGCAAAACATGGCGTTCACCTTCGTCGAGCGCATGGACGAGGTGCTGCACCTGGCATTGCTCCCAGCACCGTTAGGCGTCGCCGACGTCACCGAGCCGGAGCCGTCGCCAGGTATCGCGGGCTCGTCAACGAGAGTGGATCGCGAAGATTCGGTGGCGGCGCGCGGGGCGTGATTGGTGGTTGGTGCTTGGTGGTTGGTTGCTTGTGATTCGGAACGGCCGGCGCGCACCACGCGCCGGCCTTCGGTATTACGAGCCACCAACGACCAGGCCACCAATCCCCAGCTACTTCATCCACTTCGAAATCAAGTAAATCACCGTCCCCGCGAGTCCCCCGACGAGCGTACCGTTGATGCGAATGAATTGAAGATCGCGCCCAATGGCCAGCTCGACGCGCCGCGACGTGACATCCGGGTCCCACGACGCAACGGTGTGCGCGATGAGGTCAGCCACCTCACTCTGATACCGGTCGACGAGGAACATCGCGACATCGACGATAAAGTCGTCGATCTTCTGAAGCAGCTCGGGATCCTTCACCACTGCTTCGCCGAACGCGTTGATCGCGCGCTCGATCGTTCCCGGCGCAACCTCCTCTGGCGCCTCTGCGTAGCGAACGAGCGCCGTCTTGGCGCGGCCCCACAGCCCAGACGAGAATCGCCGCGCCGCATCGCTCAGGAGCAACTCTTCCTTGAGTGCCTCGATGCGCGCGGCGACGGCCGGCGAATTATTCAGTTTCTCGATGAAGTTGTCGATCGCGATGTCGAAGCGCTCGCGCAGTGGGTGCGTCGAATCGTCCCGGACCTCGATGAGAGTTCGCTCGATGGCCGATACGATCTTGCGATAGATCTTGTCGTCGATGGCGCTGGGCACCCACCACGGCGTCTCCTCCTCGACACGGAGTCGGATGAGCGCGTGACTGTCCTCCACGGCATTGGCCGCCAGCCGTATCGCGTCGTTGAGCAACTCCTGATGTCGGTTGTCGGCGGTGATGATCGACAACAATCGACTGAGCAATGGGGCAGCCTTGATGGCACGGACACGCTCGGCCACGCCCCGATCGATGAATGCCTCGACGTCCTCGTCGCGGACCAGTTGAGCAGCCGAGGCGAGCGATGACGCCGCGTGTCGCGCGATCTGTCGCACGTTGTCCGGACTCGCGAGCCACTCCGCCAGTCGCGGTGCCACGTCGAGACTTCGCAGCCGGTTCGCGATCACGTCGCGCGTGAGAAAGTTCTTCTGCACGAACGCGCCGAGCGTACGCCCCACACGGTCTTTTCGAGCCGGCACGATCGCGGTGTGCGGGATCGGAATCCCCATCGGATGACGGAAGAGCGCGGTCACCGCGAACCAGTCGGCCAAGCCGCCAACCATTGCCGCTTCCGCCGTTGCTCGAATGACGTCGAGCCACGGGTAGCGCGTCACCAGCAAGCGCGTGACGAAGAAGATCACGGTTGCCAGCACGAGCAACGCCGTCGCCCGGCGTTTCATGCGGTCGAGCTGCGCCTGACGAGTCGCTTCGTCCTGCAGGAGTTGCATTCGTGCGCCGCTCAGCCGCCCAGAGTCAGGCGAGCCAAATCGACCAACTGCGTCGACGTGCCCGTTGGGACATCGACGACGAGCACGACGTTCCTGCCGTCGATCTCGCGCGGAGTCACGACAACCGTTCGCCCGCTGCCGTTGTAGGTGCGCACACCGCCGGCACCGCTCTTTGCCGCCGGGGCGCGGTAGCGCTTCTCGAATGCCTCGCCTAACGCATTCACGAACTCTGCCGCGTCGATCGCGCTATCCCACGCCGACACCCAGGCGAGACCATTGCCACCGGACGTATGCACTATCGCGTAGCGATCGCCGCCCCAGCCAATCGCCGCGCGCGACGCCACGTCTTGATCTCCGAGGTGCTCGAACAAAAAGAGGCGGGTATCGAACTCACCCAGGGTGTTCTCGTAGATCGTGCCTGGAATCCTGGGTACTGTAATGCGAATGGGCGCGTCTCGGGGCGTTGTGAAGAACGCGCGGTCATGCATCACTTGTTCGGTCGACTGCGGCATATCCTGAAATGGCAGTCGTCCAGGCTCGTGCTCCTTGAAGCGCCTCACGAACTCCGCGCCGTTGATATAGGGGAACAGCAATTCCTCCTGGATCACCATCGGCGCCGCACTGAAGATCGGTGAGCTCTGCGAGTCGCGGATCAAGTCGCGCATGCGATCCTGGCCGCCCGGCAGTTGGGTCGCGAGGCTGGCACGTGCGCCCAGCATCCAGGTCATCTGCTCGTATGTGGCTTCACCCTCGATCACCGCTTGTGCGGCAGTTTGCCGATCATCGTCCCCGCTTTGATGTTGCAACGAGTCGAGGTTGAAATACTGATCCTGGAGCGCGTGCACGAGCTCGTGATAGATCGTCACGCCGACAACGTCGTCCGGCGCGCCGTTCATGATGTAAAGCACTTTCGTCTTCGGATCGTAGAAGCCGAGGATCTGCTCGGTGAGCAGATCCACGAGCAGCTTTCGCACGTTCATCGTGTCGGGGATCAACCCGAGCAGCTTGTACGCAGCTTCCTTTCCAGCGAGATCGCGTTGTGTCGCCGAATCGCTGAGCTGAGCGAGCAGAAAAGCGCGCACCTGCGCCCTCGACTTGACCTCGAATTTCGGCGGTTGCTTGAACCGGACACCGACCGCCTTCTCGATCCTCGGAATGTCTTCCTTGACGTGATCGGCGTACGACTGTTCCGAAGCGCCGCGGCGGCAGGCGGCCGCAGGGAGCAGCAGCGCTAGCGTCGCGAACTGCCTCAATCGGTCCACGCCACGCTCTTTCCCGACATCAGACTCACGACACGCGCGATGTCGTGCCCGCGGACGACGATTCCCTGCTCCATCAGGAGCCGACTCAACTCGGACTCCACTTCGGAGAGCGACGCCGTGCTCGGTGTCGCCGGAGCTGCGCTGGTCGGCGCCGCTGCCTCCGTGCTGGCGCTCGCGCTCGCGCTTGGCGCGGGACGTTTCGGCGGAGGCCCCATGAACAGCGCCTCGAGCTCCGCGCCAAACCGCTCGAGCGCGCCGAAGCCATCCTGCGGGTAGCGATCCTCAGTCCGCTCGGCGGCGTCCCGCTCGTCCTCCGCGACTGCTTCCTGCCTAACGCTACGTCGGTCATTCGACTCGTTCTTCGCCGCTTCACGGCGCAGCAACGACACGCGGCGCCGCATGAGCTCCTCGGCTCGCGGCGGATAGCTCGCGACCGCTTGCATGTGCGCACACGCCTCGTCCAGCGCGTCGATCGCTTTGTCGGGACGCATCCGATCGGTCACGTACTCGTCGGTGAGCGTCACCGACGAGCGGAGCGCTTCGTCGGAGATGAGCACATTGTGATGTCGCTCGAGTCGCTCCTTACGCGCTTGCAGAATCTCGAGCGCCTCCACGGCGCCTAGCTCCCGCACGGCGACCTTCTGAAAGCGGCGCTCCAGCGCTGGATCACCGAGAATCCACTTCTCGTATTCGTCGTTCGTCGTCGCGCCGATAACGCGGAAGTCGCCGCGGACGAGCGCCGGCTTGAGCATGTTGGCGGCATCCATCGCGGCGCCGAGCGCGGTGCCCTGTCCGATCAGATTGTGCAACTCGTCGATGAAGAGGATCACGTTGCGTGCAGCGGTCGTCTCGGCGACGAGTGCGCTGATGCGCTGTTCGTACTGTCCGCGATAGGTCGTGCCCGCGAGCAGCCCAACGTGATCCAGCGAGAGCAGGCGCACGTTGCGCAGGACCAGCGGCACGCGCCCTTCGGCAATGCGTTGCGCCAGACCTTCGGCAATTGCGGTCTTTCCCACACCGGCCGGTCCGACGAGCGCTGGATTGTTCTTGCCGTGCCGCAGCAGGATATCGATCACCCGATCGACTTCGGCGTCGCGACAACGAACGGGTTCGAGGCGCCCGCCGCGTGCGTCCGTCGTGAGATCGCGAGTGAAGCGTTTGAGCGCATCACCCTCTGGCGCCAGGAAATCTCCAATCACGACAAAAAAGGGTTAGGGGCTAGGGGCACAAGCGAAGGGGCTAGGCTCTTGGGGCTAGGGCCGAGGGACATCGACGATGGGCGCCTTTGAACGCCGCGCCTAGCCCTTAGCCCCTAATCTCTAGCCCCTCCTTTCTACCCCTCAGCTCCTCAGGAGCCACCCGAGCCACGTCTCTCCCCAAAGCAACGTCAGCATCGCAGCAGGCGCAAGGAAGACGCCGAATGGAACGAGCGGCGCTGCGAATGGGCCGCCGCCCAGAGCAAGCTCGGTTTGCTCACGTGTATGCGTACGGCGAAACCACGTAATCGGATACACGACGCCTAAAAAAGTGACCGCACCGAGAGCCGACGCGACGAACACCGTCATGATCGCGCGCTGTGGACCGAGCGCGCCGCCGATGAACGCCATCAAAGTGACGTCCCCGAGACCCATCGCTTCCTTCCTGAGCGCAACTTCACCCAGCCATCCAACGATCGCGATCATGCCGGCTCCCGCGCAGGCGCCGATCAGCGCTTCGTAGGGACCTGCGAAGAGCGAACCCTGTCCGAGGAAGAACGCGACGATTGCGGTGAGCAGAGTCCAGAAGAGGCCGAAGAGTGTGAACCCATCGGGTATGAGATAAGTCTGCGCGTCGGTCAGCGCGACACCGAGCAAGACCGTCCCGAACACGGCGACGCGAATGGCCGTGAATGTTGGACCGAATGCAAGCACGCAGGCGAGCCATCCCAGAGCAACCGTCAGCTCACCGATGACATACATGGGAGAAATCGGTTCCGCACAGCAGCGACAACGCGCGCGCAACGCGAGCCAGCTCACGATCGGAATGTTCTCGAACCAAGCGAGGCGATGCCCGCACTGCGGGCAGCGAGAGCGTGGTCGAATCACCGACTGCTCTCGCGGCCACCGAACGATGCACACGTTCAGAAAAGAGCCGATACAGGCTCCGAACAGGAACGCGAATGCTGGCGCTAGTTCAGGACTTATTCCGATCATTCAATCGTAGCTCATAAAGAAGGATACCTGTCGCAACGGCGACGTTGAGCGACTCCACCGCTGGCGCAATCTCGACCGACACGAGCTTGTCGGCGCTTTCTCGCGTTCGGGCTGAGAGTCCTGCTCCTTCGTTCCCAACCGCTAGCGCCAGCCGAGCCGGGATGGCGTCGCCTCCCTGAACGAGTCGGAACAGGGACTCGCCCGCGGCATCGGCGCCCCAAAGCGAAAACTGACGCTCGAAACGGAACGCGGTCAGCTCCTCCCAGGTACAAGCAAGCGTAGGGTGGTGGAACAAAGCCCCCATTGAACTACGGACGACTTTGGCATTCCAGAGGTCAACGGTTCCGGGCAGACTGACGATGGCGGCAGCTCCCAGAGCCGCCGCCGTGCGTACGATTGTTCCGACGTTGCCAGGATCCTGCACGCCGTCGAGTACCAGGAGGCGAAACGGCTCGGTCAGTTGCAGAGTGGTGAGATCGCATTGGGGGACTTCGGCGATGGCGAGGATTCCCTGGGGTGTTTCGGTTCCTGACGCGGACGCGAATTCGGCGGACGTGACCTCTTGCACCGGAATCCCGCGCTCGCGCACTGCTACAAGGAGCGGCTCCGTGTGAGTGAGATCAGGTGCTGGTGCGGCGAGGACGCCGCGAATAGTGAGGGGGGAATGGAGAAGCTCGGCTACGGTGCGAACGCCTTCGGCTATGAAGAGCCCGTGGCGCTCGCGCGCGTGTCGGCGCTGCAGGTCCCGGGCTATGCTCAGCACGCGCACGCGAGTAGGCCTTGAACGGGACGGCGAATCAGGGTTTGCTTTCGGCGAGCCTAACCACGATATGCGAGAACGATCATGAGACGAATTCTAGCCGGTGCACTGTTGGCCGTCACGGCCGCGGGGTGCAGCGTCTCCACGCAGCAGGAAGTGGAACTCGGCGCGCAATACAGTCAACAAATCAACGCGCAGCTTCCCATCATTCAGGACCCTGAGGTCAATCGCTACATCAACGTACTCGGCGATTCGATCGCGCGGCTCACCGCGCGGGGCGACCTACCGTGGCAGTTTTTCGTCGTCAACAGCGCGGAAGTCAACGCGTTCGCCGTACCGGGTGGTTACATCTACGTCAATCGTGGGCTGATCGAGCGCGCACGGAATCTGAGCGAGCTGGCCGGCGTGCTCGGACACGAGATCGGCCACGTCGTCGAGCGTCACACGATCAAGCAGATGCAGCAACAGCAGGGCGCGCAAGTCGGAGTTACCCTCGGTTGCGTACTGCTCAACGCGTGTGGGAGCGAGATCGCGCAGGCAGGAATCAACGTCGCCGGCGGCGCGCTCTTCGCCAAATTCAGCCGCAATGACGAAGCACAGGCCGACGAAGTGGGTATTGCGAACGTCGTACGCGCGGGGATCAGCCCCAAGGGAATTCCCGAGATGTTTCAGATTCTCATCGACGAGCGACAGTCGAATCCGGGCGCCGTCGACCTCTGGTTCGGCACGCACCCGACCGAGGAGAGCCGAATTGCAGACACTCAGGCGATCATCGACAAGATCGATCCGGCGATTCTCCGCTCGCTGACGTACGACTCGCCGCGCTTTCACGACTTCAAGCAGCGCGTGAGGGCGTTACCGGCTCCGCCACCGCAGCGCACGAACAGTCGCGGTTCATAAGCGGGCGACGACGCCGCTCACCAGACGCTCGAACTTCGCGGCGGCACGGGCGGTCGTCTCGATGACCTCGTGGTGCGTGATCGGCGTCGTCGAGAGCCCGCAGGCCAGATTGGTCACACAGCTCACACCGAGGACGCGCAAACCGAGTGAGCGAGCGACGATCGCCTCGGGTACCGTTGACATCCCGACCGCATCCGCACCCAGAAACGAGAGCATGCGCACTTCGGCCGCTGTCTCGTAGGTCGGACCAAGCAGCCCACAGTATACGCCTTCGGTGAGCGAGATGCCCTCGTCGCGCGCAACGTTTCGCGCCACCACACAGAGCGCATCGTCGTAGGGCGACGACATGTCGGGGAACCGGACCTCGTCGCCCGTGACCGGGCCGATGAGAGGATTGAGAAACATGAAATTGATGTGATCGCGTATGAGCATCAGGTCGCCGGGCGTGAGATTCGGGCGAATGCCGCCAGCTGCGTTCGAGACGATGAGCGTCTTTGCGCCTAACGCTGCCAGAACGCGAGTCGGAAACGCCGCGAGCGCGGCGGCGTGTCCTTCGTACATGTGAAAGCGCCCCGCGAGCGCAATGACCGGCCGCCCGGCGAGCCTGCCGGCGATCAGGACCCCCGCGTGTCCCGCCACCATGGCGGACGGAAAGCCGGGAATCTGACCGAACGGAATTCGCGCGCCGTCAGTGATTCGATTGGCGAGACCGCCCAGCCCTGATCCGAGGATCAGTGCGGCGACGGGCTTGACGTCGCCGAGGACCGAGCGTACGTGATCCGCAGCGGCGGTCGCGTCGCTGGCGCCGTAGGCCACACGAGGCACCTGGATCGCGTTCATTCTGGACATCCGGCTTCGAGCGCCGCGATGTCGCGATCGGCGTCGGCGAGCAGCAGACGCCGCTCTTCCCAGGGAAGAAACGCCGCGGCGAAGCCGTTTCGCGCCACCTTGCACAGCTCGGCCAGGGTGAAGCCAAGGTGCGTTGCCGCGGCCTCGTATTCGTCCGTGAGCGTCGTGTCGCTCATCAACCGATTATCGGTGTTGAGCACGACGTTGAGCCCGCGATCGTAGTACTCGCGCAGCGGATGCGTCTCGAAGTGTTCCGTTGCCCTCGTCTGGACGTTGCTCGTTAGGCAGATCTCGAGCGGAATGCGGCGATCGTTGACGTATTGCGTGAGCGATTCATCTTCGGCAAGGCGCGTCGCGTGCCCGATCCGATGCGCGCCACAGACGTGGACCGCCTGCCGGATTGATTGCGCGCCATCACCTTCCCCTGCGTGGCACGTGCAGGCGAGGTCGTGCTCTCTCGCGTAACGGAACGCGTCGGCGTGAAGCGTTGCCGGATGGCCGTGCTCGCCGCCAGCGAGATCGAAACCGACGACTCCGCGATGTCGATACGCGACGGCGAGGTGCGCGAGCTCGCGCGAGACGTCGGGCTCCATCGTGCGCAATGCGCAGATGATCACCTTGCCCACGATGCCGATCTCGCTCGCCGCCCGCGCGAGGCCGCGCAACGGCGCCTCGACAGCCGCGCCGAGATCGAGCGCACCACGCACATTGAGAATGGGTGCAAAGCGCACCTCGATGTATCGAACGCCGTCGGCCGAGGCATCCTCAGCAAGCTCGTAGGCGATTCGCTCGAGCGCATCGGCCGTCTGCATCACCGCGAGCGTCACGTCGAAGCGCTCGAGATATTGCTCCAGTGTGGATGCATCGTGCACACGCATGTACGACCGGAGCGAATCGACATCGGTTCGCGGCAGCGTCACGTCGTATTCGCGCGCAAGCTCGAGCAGTGTTGCCGGCCGCAGCGAGCCATCGAGATGACAGTGCAGCTCTGCCTTGGGCAGACGGCGCAGCAGTTCGCGATCGATGGTCGGCGACGTGCGGCGCTCAGGCGTCGGAGCCACCGGTCACCTCGTCGCCGTCGCGCTTTCGCGCCGGAATGAGACGAAAGATCGAACCGGCACTGACACGCACGTCCGCGGCGATCGGGAGTCCGCGGCTGTCGGTGACGACTCGCTCGCCACGCGTCACTGCTGCCGCTTCGTCGGCGCTCCAGCTGCGGATGGCGTCAAGCACGGACGCACCCGGCGGTACGTCGACGCCCACGGCATTCACGAAGACGCGCACGGAGCGCGGCACTTCAGCGCTCATGGACGAGGCGCAATCACGAAGCGCTTGTCGTTGGGTGACGCCACAGGCTGTTGTTGATGCTGGAGATACCTGATGAACGCGTCGAGGTCGACGAGGTCCAGGTTTTCGGCCCGCCTAACGGCGCTGCCGAAACCGAGACCGCTGCCGCCTGTATACTCGAAATCGTTGAGGACGACGGTATAGCTCCGATTCTCGTCCAGCGGCGAATCGCCGATCCGGACCGAGACCAGCCGCGAGCCAGGCGCTCGCGTCGTATCGTACTCGAGCACGGCTCCGCTGATGTGGACGATCGGCCGTCGCTTGCCGAGAAGATTCTCGAAGTAACTCCGCAGGTCGCGACCGCCGACGGTCACGCGATAGAGGATATTCCCAAACGGCTGCACCTCGAAGAGATCCCCGTACGTCGCCGTGCCCGCGCGCAAGGGTGCGCGGATGCCGCCGTTATTCATGATGCCGATGTCGCCGTTCCCTTCGACGCGCATCGCGTCCGCGATGAGATTGCCTAACGCCACTTGCTCTTCGGCGCCCGTGGCGGACTTCTTCATATACTCCGCAACTCGGGCGATGGGCCGATTGGCCCGTGGCGCTGCTGCGCTCGTCGCCTGAGCGACGAGCGCATTGATCGCCGAATCCGGGGCAATGGAGTCGGGCAGGACGTCGCGCACGTCGTGCGCCGGCATCGTCCCCTCAGGCGCATCGAGCGGCAAATCGACGACGTCGATCGCCTGCCCCTGGGAACGTCCCTGAACGATCGGCGTGCCATGTACGAGCGTATTCACGAGGGAATGCGTGTGGCCACTGATGATCGCGTCCACGTGCTGGCTCAGTCGCTGTGCGAGGTCGACGATCTCGCCCGCACAACCGCTTCGGCCCGTGCGGTCGCAGAAAGCGCCGGCATGGGCCACGACGACGACAACGTCGGCCCCGTTCGCTCGCAGCCGCCGCGTTAGGCTGTCGACGATCGGCGCGGGATCATCGAACCGCAAACCAACGACATTCGACGCACGTGTCGAAGTTGGCGTCGATCTCGTCGCGAGGCCGATGACGCCGACCTCGATCCCGCCGCGCCTAATCAGCGTGTCGCTCCGAATCCACGGAACGGCGTGGCCCAGCGTGTCGCGGACGTTCGCGCCTAGGATCGCGTAGTGCGCCTGACGCATGCGCGCGCGCAGCGTATCCTGTCCCCAATCGAACTCGTGGTTGCCGAGGGCGCCCGCGGCCAGCCCGAGCTGATTGAAGACATCGACGACGGGACGGCCGAAGGCGAAGTTCGACGCCGGAGTGCCCTGAAACTCGTCGCCGCCGTCGAGCAGCAGCGCGGTGCACTGCGGCAGCTTGCATTCCGCCTCGGCGCGCTGAATCGCGGCGGCGACGTACGCCAGGCCTCCGCGCAGTACGCCGTTCGCGTCCGGACGCGGCTCGAGCGCGCCGTGCACGTCGTTCGTGCCGATCAGGCGAAGACGACGGCCTGCTATCGCTGGTCGCGCCGCCGTCCGCGTCGCGCCTTCGCCCGGAATGCGGTGCATCGACGCGTACGCCGTCGCAACGGCAGCGTTAGGCACGATCTCCCAGCTGTGACGAGCGTACTCCGACGGATCCAGCGTCTTCCGCGCGCGTACTTCGTCGATGAGCAGCTGGCGAATCTCCAGTTGGCGGTCGTCGAGATTCTTCGAGCCGGCGAGCATTGCGTAGCCGCCGCCGCCCGTCTGACGATAGTTGTTGAGCGCGAACGTGAAGCTATCCGTCGGCGCGACCAGTCGGCCCTGATACTCGAGTCTCGTGATGCGCGCGCCGATCGGCTTCGAGACGTCGATTGTGTAGTTGGCGCCGCCAACGATGTCGAAGTTGTACCCTGGAATCGATGGATCGACACCAACGACGCCGTGTGCATCGGTTCGGAAATAGCGTGCGCTGAACTCGAGATAATCGCGAAGCTGGCGCCCGGAGATTCGGATCTTGCGCAATGTGTTGTCGTACGGATACAGCGCCGCAATTCGCGCGACGGTTACCGGCCCGGCCGCGAGATTCGCGTCGAGCGAAAAGGCCGCCGTCGACGCGAGCTGCGCGCCGGTTGCTTTGCGCTCGACGTCGAGAATGAAGTCGATGAGCGGTGTATCGAGGACGCGCGCCGAATCAGCGCGCCACGCAACGATCGTCGTGCCGACCGGTTGCGTCGCATAGGCAAGCGTTGCCTTGTGTGCTGCCTCCGTCGCGGCGATCACCACCGCATTCTCGGCGTGGCCGGCCGCAGGAATGAGCGTGCTATGCTTCTCCACGACGCGCCAGTGCGCGCCTTCTCGCGCCAGTCGCAGCGTCGCGACGCCGAGACTCGTCGCCCAATTCTTCGGCTGCATGAGTAGCGCGCCATCGATCATGGAATCGGCGAGCTCTTTGTGGGAGTGGCCATAGACGATGAGATCGATCCCCGGCACCTCACGCGCGACGCGCGCAGTCACATTCTCGCTCGCGACCTTGGTGCTCACCGTGTCGTAGCTCGACGGTTCGTTGAGCCCCGAGTGCAGCATCACGATCACGACGTCCGCGCCCGCGGCGCGCGCCGCGGCGACCGATTCGCGAACGGATGGGATGATGTCGCGCACAACGATTCGACCGGCGAGGTTGTCGCGATCCCAAACGTTGGAGCCGGGCGTCGTTCCGCCGACGAGCCCGATCCTCACCCCCTCGCGCACGATCATTTTCCACGCGGTGAACGCGTGGTGCCCGTCAGACGAATATGCGTTGGCTGCCAGCATCGGGAAGCGCGCATCTGCTATCATGCGACGCAGCGTCGGCACGCCATAATTGAATTCGTGATTACCGATCGCCGCCGCGTCATACGACATCGCGTTCATTGCCGCCGCCACCGGATGGGGTCGCAGCGAACTGCTCGGTAATCGAGCGGCCACGTACGTCAGCGGATTCCCCTGGAGCAGATCGCCCGCATCAACGAGCACAACGCGTCCGGGATTCGCACCGCGTAGCGAATCGACGATTGTCGCGAGGCGCGTAAGTCCGCGCTCGGGCTCGGGCGCGTTGGCGTAGTAATCCCAGCTGCGAAGCCGCCCATGTGTGTCCGTCGTGGCCGCGACGACTAAATCGACTTCCGAGCGATGGGGGCTCGGCGGCACATTGATCCGCGTGAGGCGCGTCGAGCGAAGGTCGAAGCGCGATGTCGGCGTCGCGCAGCCGATCGCGAGAGCAGCAAATGCGAGAAGCGGCGCGCGGCGCTGCACCGCGCCGAGCGAGAGGGGATGCATCATGGCGACAAGCTAGCGGCACGACGGAGGAGGTGGCAGTGTATGCTTATACATGATCGTGACAGAGCGGCCGCTTCATTCCCACCGCGGCCCACGTCAACTTCTGCGCGATGTCGTCGTCCGGGCCCAGGCGTGACTCGATCGGGCAATCACCAGTGAAGCCGCTCATCATCGGCATCGCAGGCGGTACCGGGTCCGGCAAATCCACCGTCGCGAGAAACGTGGCGAAGGCACTCTCCACGTCGTCGGTGGCGTTCATCGACATGGATGCGTATTACCGCAACTTCGCGCACGTACCACTCGAGGAGCGACGACACATCAACTGGGACCATCCCGATGCATTCGACTGGGAGCTCCTCCTCACTCATCTTACCGCGCTTCTCGACGGCGAGTCGATCGACAAGCCGATTTACGATTTCGTCTCACACGCGCGAAGCGCACAGAAGACATCGATTGCCGCGGCCGAGGTCATCGTCATCGACGGCATTCTGCTGTTCGTCGACGCGCGCGTTCGCGATCTCTGCGACGTGAAAGTCTTCGTCGATGCGGACGCGGACATTCGCCTCATCCGGCGCATTCGTCGCGACGTCGCCAAGCGAGGCCGCGCGCTCGACGACGTCATCGAACAGTACCTAACGACAGTTCAGCCGATGCATCTGCAGTTCGTCGAGCCGAGCAAGCGGTACGCAGACGTCATCGTGCCTCGTGGCGGACATAATCCCGTGGCCATCGAGATGATCGTCGCGAAGATCGAGCGTCGACTCGCCTCAACCCGCATCGACCAGCCCGCGCATGCGGGCGAGAGCACGCGCGCGTGACCTTCGGAGCCGGCGGCGGGACAGGCGAGGCGACAACACAAGCAGGTCAGCGTATCCTCGTCGTTGACGACGAAGCCGACATCGTCGCGCTCATCGTGTACCATCTTGCCAAGGCTGGATATCGCGTGTCGACGGCGGCGACCGGCACCGATGCGCTCGACGCCGCGCGGCGTGAGCAACCCTTGCTGATCGTTCTCGATCTGATGTTGCCGGATGTCTCCGGCTACGACGTCCTCGAGCAGTTGCGCGGCTCAGAGGCGACGGAGACGGTCGGTGTCCTGATGCTCACGGCGCGCGTCGAGGAAGCAGATCGGGTACGTGGTCTCGCTCTTGGTGCCGACGACTATCTCACGAAGCCCTTCAGCCCACAGGAGCTCGTGCTGCGCGTCGGCGCCATTCTGCGACGCATGGCTGCCGGTCCCAGTGCGCCGTCCGATGTGCTTGCAATTGGACCGATCCACATCGATCGAAGCGAGCACCGCGTGCTCGTCGAGGGTTCGGTCGTCGACCTCACACCGACCGAATACAAACTGCTCCTGATGCTCGCGGAGCGTCGAGGACGCGTGCAGGCGCGCGGGCACTTACTCGAGACAGTCTGGGAAGCGGCGCCCGACATTCAGACACGCACCGTCGACATGCACGTTCAGCGACTCCGCGCGAAGCTCGGTCACGCAGGTGCGCTGATCGAAACCGTGCGTGGCTTCGGTTACCGGTTGCGGGCAGAAACCGCGCGCTCCTCGTGAGGCATTTCATCGGGGGGCACGCGTGACGCTCACCAAGCGGCTGGTCCTGGGCTCGCTCGTCCTGGTCTTTCTGCTCGTCGCAGCTATCGTCGTGCTGTCCGGGAATCGCCTCGAGACGCGCCTCGTCGAAGAGACGACAGCAGAGCTGACTCGTGAAGCACGGGTGATTGGAATGTTGTGGCGGCCAGGCTTCGATACCGACGCGTTGGCGGATTCGGCCGGTGCGGCGCTCCAGCGCCGCGTAACCTTGATTGATTCGTTGGGCGTTGTCCGTGGCGATTCGCACTTCGACGGCGAGGAGTTGCAACACCTCGAGAACCACTCGACCCGAGCCGAGATCATCGCGGCACGTTCGCAGGGCATCGGCGTCGGTCACCGGCGCAGCGCGTCTGCTGGCGACGACGAGCTCTATGTTGCGATCCGGCACCCGTTAGGCTTCGTACGGGTATCGATCAGCACCGCCACGCTCCGAGATATCGTGTCCGGCGCTCGGCGAGACGTGCTTGTCGCGGGCCTGATCGCAGTCGTCGGCACGCTGCTGCTGGCGTATCTCTTCTCGCGCAGTGTGACGCGTCCCGTCGTCGAGCTGCGTGACGTGGCGCGAGCGATCGCTGCTGGTGATCTCGACCGGCGGCCGTCGCTCTCGGCTCCCGGAGAAGTCGGCGATCTGGCGCTCGCGTTACATCGGATGTCCGAGCAATTGGCGACGCGACTGCACGCGCTCGAAGCCGACGACGCGCTGATGTCGGCGCTCGTCGAATCGATCAACGAAGGCGTGGTCGCCGTCAGTGGGCGCGGGAGCGTCGTTCGATTGAACGAGAGAGCGCGCGCGTTCCTCGGCGTGGAGAGCGCGGTGCCCTTCCCCGCGGATCGGCTTCCGCAGGAGCCAGCGGTTCGTGCCGCGCTGCGCGACGCAATGTCGGGCGCGCCCACCGAGCTTCGCGAGATGTTGTTCGCGGGCCGCACGCTTGCGCTCACGGCCCGGCCATTGCCAGATGGCGGTGCCGTGCTCGCGCTTTTGGACCTAACGACTCGGCGTCGCCTCGAGACCATTCGGCGCGATTTCGTTGCCAACGTCTCACACGAGCTGAAAACACCGCTCACGGTGATCAGCGGGTTCGCCGAAACGCTTCTCGACGCGGACATCAGCCCCGAGCATCGCCGTCAATTCGTCGGCACGATTCAGGCGAACGTCGTGCGCATGCAGCGCATCGTAGACGACCTGCTCGATCTGGCGCGTTACGAATCCGGCGGCTGGGCACCCAATCCGATTTCCGTCGATCTCAACGCCGCCGCGGGCGAAGTGCTCGCGATCGTTCAGTCGGAAGCCACGCGCAAGAAGCTCGACCTCCGCACGTCGATCTCTGCTGGCGCCGGGCGCGCCACCGCCGACCCGACGGCATTACGACAGATTCTGCAGAACCTGGTCGAGAATGCGGTGCGCTATACGGCGAACGGAAGCGTGACCGTGTTCGCGCAACGCAGAGACAGCGGAACCGTCGTCGGCGTGCGCGACACCGGCGTCGGAATACCGCGTGAGCATCTGCCGCGCATTTTCGAACGCTTCTACCGCGTCGATGCGGGACGCTCGCGCGAAGTGGGCGGCACGGGTCTCGGTCTCGCCATCGTGAAGCATTTGGCCGAGGCACATGGCGGCTCCGTGCGAGCGACGAGCACGGTTGGATCGGGCACGGAGATCGCCGTGTTCTTTCCCGACGCGTAGTTGGTCGTCGGTTATTGGTGGTTGGTGATTCCGAAGTCACCAACAACCAACAACCAATCACCGATCCACCACCACCAACGAGTCACCACTAAATTTCCGCGCGTGGCTGCGATTTCCTCTGCATTGCGAGAGGCCGATGCGCGTCGCATCGCGGCGATCGACATCGGCTCCAACTCCATTCGCCAGATCGTCGCCGACGTGTCTGGTGCTGGGGGAATTCAAGTCGTCGATGAGATGAAGGCCGCCCCGCGTCTCGCGGCTGGTCTCGTCGACACCGGACTGCTCGATGACGGCGCGATGACCCGTGCCGCCGACGACATCGCCCGCATGGCGACGCTTGCGCGGCAGCTCGGCGCCGAGCGAATCGAGGCGGTCGCCACGAGCGCCGTTCGCGACGCCAGTAATGGCGACGAGTTTCTCCGCCGCGTGCATCGCCAAACGGGACTCAACGTCCGCGTGCTCGACGGTGAGGAGGAAGCACGGTTGAGTTTTCGCAGCGCGCTCGCGCACTTCGAGCTCGGCGCCGGACGCGCGGTCGTTGCCGACATCGGCGGCGGCTCCCTCGAGCTCGTGCTCAGCGCCGATGGGGTCATCGAGCGGCTTTCCTCGCTGCCGTTGGGCGCCGTGCGACTCACGGAGCGGTTTCTCCCTGACGCAACGACGAGTCCAAAAGCGCTTCGCGCCCTGCGCAAGGAGGTTCGGGCGCAGCTGCGGCCGCAGCTTCCGGTTCGCGATTGGCGCGGTGCGCCGCTGATTGGCTCGGGCGGCACCTTCACGAACCTGGCCGGACTCCACCTAACGAGGCAGGGAATCTTCACGGCGCGGAGCGTGCATGCCGCGCGGATCCCCCGCGGGGATGTCGAGCATCTGCTCGAGATGCTGCATGCGATGAGTCCCGCCGAACGACGCAACGTCGAGGGCTTGAATGCAGACCGCGCCGACATCATCGTCGCCGGTCTTGCCGTCGTCGCGGAGGTCATGGCGCGTCTAGAGGCGCGCGATGTCCAGGTGTCGCGCTACGGCATTCGCGAAGGGCTGCTGCTGGAGGCGGCGCGCGTCCGACCGGTGGTCGCCGACCCGGGTGAGGCACGTGAGCGATCCGTCCGCGAGTTGGCGGCGCGCTGTCACTACGAGGAGCGGCACGCCACGAATGTGCAACGGCTCGCCGTTCGTCTCTTCGACTCGCTAGGGGCACGTCTCGGCGCCACCGCTGCCGAACGTCCGCAGCTCGCGGACGCCGCCTTGCTGCACGACGTCGGCTATCACATCAGCTACGATCGGCACCACAAGCACTCCTATCACATCATCGTGCACGCCGAGCTACTCGGCGTTCCGCCCGCGGAGCAAGTCGTCATTGCGAACGTCGCGCGCTATCATCGGGGCGCGCCGCCGAAGAAGAAGCATCGCAATTACGGATCGCTCGATCGCGAGCTGCGCGCCAGGGTGCGCCGGCTTGCGGCCATTCTTCGCATCGCCGACGGTTTCGATCGCGGGCACACTGGAGCCGTGAAAACGCTCCGCGTTCGCTGGGTCAAGCGCGCAATTCGCGTCACCCCGGTCGCTAGCGATTCGCGCGCTACACTCCGCCTCGAGTGCTGGGGTGCGCACCGAAAGTCGGCGCTCCTGGCGAAGGTCGCCGGCGTCCCCGTGGAGATCGTCGCTCCAGACGGCACGGTGCTGTCGTCTCACGACACGGAGACGAACGCGGAGTGAAACGTGGTTGGTGGTTGGTGCGAAACAGCACCAGCAACCAATCACGAACGACCATCAACCGACCACCAAGTACCAGCGACCGACTACACCAGTGCGCCCACCCCTCTCATCTCACCCGACGTACGTCCGTCCGGCGATGTGAGCCCCCACGATTCGCGCAGGAGAATGTCATGCGTCGAGTGCACCACACCATTGGGTGTGCGCTGGGTCCAGCTGCCGTCGGCGGCGAGCTCCCACGCCTGACGGTTGTCCTCGAGGCAGGTGCGCAGCAGGCTACGCAGCCGATCGTGCAACGTTGCATCCTCGACCGGCGCGACGGCTTCGACACGGCGGTCGAAATTGCGCTGCATCCAGTCCGCCGAGCCGATATAAAACTCCTCGGCACCGCCGTTCGCAAAGGAGAATAGGCGAGAATGCTCGAGGAAGCGCCCGACGATGCTGATGACGCGAATGTTATCGCTTACCCCAGGCACGGCTGGCCGCAAGCAACAGATACCGCGGACGATGAGCTCGATGTCGACGCCTGCTCGCGACGCGCGATACAAGGCCTCGATCGTCTCCGGATCGACGAGGGAGTTCATCTTCGCGACGATGCGAGCCGTTCGGCCGGCGCGCGCGTGCTCCGCCTCGCGATCGATCAGGTCGAGGACGCGAGGGCGCATGTTCGCCGGCGCGACGAGCAGCTTGCGATATAGCCGCTGGCGCGAGTAGCCAGTGAGTGAGTTGAAAAGATCCGTAACATCGGCGGCGATCGACCGGCTGCAGGTGAACAGACCGATGTCGCTGTACAGCCGCGCGGTTCGCGAGTTATAATTGCCGCTGCCCAGATGCACGTAACGACGGATGCCGTCCGCTTCGCGCCGAACCACCAGCGCGAGCTTCGTGTGCGTCTTCAGTGTCGCCGAGCCATAGGCGACGTGCACGCCGAAGCTCTCCAGCCGGCGCGCCCACGTGATGTTGTTCGCCTCGTCGAAACGCGCCTTCAGTTCGACCAGCACCGCCACCTGCTTGCCGCGCTGCGCCGCGTCGATGAGTGCGTCCACGATCGCCGTGTCGCCCGACGTGCGATACAACGTGAGCTTGATCGCGAGCACGTTGTCGTCTTCCGCCGCGGTCTCGAGGAACCGTTCGACGCTGGCGCTGAATGAATCGTACGGATGATGCACGAGGAGATCGCGCTCGCGGATCACCTCGAAGATCGACCGGCGCGGATCGCGCAATTCCGGCGGAATAGACGGCGTGAACGGCGGATCCTTGAGAACCGGGCAATCGAGCGCGGCGAGCGCCATCAGGTCGCCGAGGCCAAGCAGCTTTCCGGCTTCGAAGACATCGCGCTCGGTGAGGGCGGTACTCAGCGTCACGTCCTCGCTGCGCAACTCCTCGAGGAGTAGCGTGCGGAGGTGCTGAGGCGTCGCGTCCTCGACCTCGAGCCTAACGACTTCGCCGAATCGCCGCTTGAAGACCTGCTCTTCGATCGTGGCCAGCAAATCTTCCGGCTCTTCGACGGGTAGCTCGAGATCCGAGTACCGCGTGATCCGGAACGGATGCCAGCGAAGGACTTCCATTCCCGGGAACAGCGCACCGAGATTCGCGCCGATCACTTCCTCCAGAGGAACGAAGTGATTGAGCCGTCCGACGACGGGCACCCACCGCGGAAGGCTCTTCGGAACTTTGACCCGCGCGAAATGGTCTTCGCCCGTCTCGGGATCGCGGATCTCGACAGCGAGCGATAGCGAAAGATTCGAGATGTACGGGAATGGGTGCCCGGGATCGACCGCGAGCGGCGTGAGCACCGGAAAGACTTGCGCCTCGAAGTATTCGTCGAGCGCGCCCCATTCCCGCGCGCTGAGGTCTGACACGCCAACCAGACGGATGCCCTGCGAAGCGAGTTGCTCGAGCACCTCGTCGAAGCAGCGACGCTGCACTGCGTGCTGCTCGCGCACCACGCGGTCGATCGCGTCGAGTTGCTCCTGCGGCGTGAGACCGTCCACCGGCGGTTGCTGGACGTTCGCAGCGACCTGTCGCCTAACACCGGCGACCCGCACCATGTAAAACTCGTCCAGATTGGTGCTGAAGATCGACAGAAACTTCACCCGCTCCAGCAGCGGCGTACGCGCGTCGACTGCCTGTTGAAGCACACGGCCGTTGAACGCGAGCCAACTCAACTCGCGGTTGATGAACAGCGAGCTCTGCGCAACTTCTGGCATCGGGGTGAAGTCCGGGAGGAACTACCAAAGGTATAGCTCCTAGACTACCCAGTTGTCACGGGTGGGTCACGCGGACGCGAGGTCGGCTGTCTTGCCCGGCTGAGAAGGGGCTAGGGTCTAGGGACGTAGGGGCGAGGGCAAATCCCTACTCCCTACCCCCTAGCCCCTCTAACAGCCCAAATGCACGAGCCGGCTCAAAATCTGGTAAGCAATCGCAGCCATGATTCCAGCGGCTGGGATCGTCAGCATCCAAGCCCAGACGATTCGGCCGGCGATTCCCCACCGGACCGCCGAGAGCCGGTGCGTTGCACCAACCCCGACGATCGCACCGGTGATCGTATGCGTCGTACTCACCGGGATGCCCAACCTGGTGGCGAACAGGATAGCAAACGCGCCGCCCGTCTCGGCGCAAAATCCACCGACGGGTCGCAACCGAGTTATGCGGGACCCCATCGTGTGGACAATTCGCCACCCGCCGAATAGCGTCCCCAGCGAGATCATGATGTACGCCGCGATTTCCACCCAGAGCGGGATGTGATCGACCGACTGCAGGTAAAGATGATGCAGGAGGCCCGGCTGCAGTCGAAACATCTCCTTCGTCGACACAAGCAGACCGGCGATGATCCCCATCGTCTTTTGTGCGTCGTTGGCGCCATGCGAGAAGGAAAAGAGCGCCGAGCTACCCAACTGCGCGACGCGAAATACGCGATCGACGCGGTGTGGCGAGACGCGCCGAAAGATCCAGTATACGGCGACCATCAGTCCAAATCCCGCAAGCAGACCGATGATCGGCGACAGCGCGATGAATTCCAGCGTCTCGATCCACTTCCGCCCCCATAAGATTGCCGCCATTCCCGCCTTGGCCATGGCGCTGCCAGCGTAGCCGCCGATGAGCGCATGCGACGAGCTGGACGGAAGACCGAAGAACCACGTGATGAGATTCCATGCGATGGCGCCGATCAATCCGCCGAGGATCACGTTGGCGTCGACGAACGCGACGTCGATCATCCCCCTGCCGATGGTGCTCGCGACCGCGGTTCCGACCGTGAACAGGGCTGCAAAGTTGAAGGTCGCCGCCCACAACACGGCGGTGATGGGGGTGAGGACGCGCGTGCCGACGATCGTGGCGATCGAGTTCGCCGAATCGTGAAAGCCGTTGATGAAGTCGAAGGCGAACGCGATCAGGACGATCGTGATGACGTACGGAATCACGCGTCGCGACGCCTCACGCGTTCTTCAGCGAAATGCTCTGAAGCACCTGTGCGACGCCCATGCAGCTGTCCGTCGCGCGCTCGAGAGTGTCGTACATCTCCTTCCACTTCATGACTTCCAACGGATCGGGACGCCCGCTGAAAAGATCACCGACGGCGGAGTGGTAGATGGCGTCGGCCTCTTCCTCGAGGCGTTTGATGAACGCGGCCTGCTCGGTCACTCGCTTCGTCTGGCGAATAGACGACACGCCGGTTTGAATGTGCTTCGCCGCTTCGACGAGCACGCGCGCGAGCTCACGGGCGGGCTTCTTGACGACGTCGATGTGCAGCATCTCGAATCGGCGAGCGGTTCCGTCGATGAGATCGATGACATCGTCGAGACGCGAGGCGAGCATGTGAATGTCCTCGCGATCGATCGGTGTGACGAAACTCTTATCGATTCGCTGATTGATCGTGCTCGTGAGGACGTCGGCTTTGTGCTCGACATCCTTGATCGCGCGCACGTGATCGGCGACGTGCTCCGGATCGTCGAACAGCTCGCCGAGCATGCGCGCCGTTTGCGTCAGGTGCGCAGTCAGCTGGTCGAACAGATCGAAAAACAGCTCGTCGCGCGGAATCAGCCTCGCCAGCACTCCCACTTCGGCCTCCCAGCAATGGCGCCGGAAGATACCCGGCCCATGTGTACCGTCAAAGACCGCTCAGCGAGGAAAGGACCAAACCTGCGGCGGCCGTGCAGCCGCTTGACGTTCGGCGACGCGCTCTGGCTTCTCGAATAGCTTGATCAACACCATTCCAGTGACGAATCCGCCGACATGCGCCCAAACGGCGACGCCACTCGACACGTCAGGGGAGACCTGTGAGAGCGATGGCAACGCCGTGATGAGTTGGATCCCGAACCACCAGATCAGCACCAACCACGCGGGAATTGGAATCACGCGAATGATGATGATGAAAATGAAAAGCATGTTGACGCGCACTCTGGGATACAACACGAGATAAGCGCCGAGGATGCCCGAGATGGCGCCCGAGGCGCCGACGGTCGGCACTGGGGAGGCGGGCTGCATGAGAACGTGCGTTGCTGCTGCGGCGAGCCCGCAGATGAGATAGAAGGCGAGGAAGCGAATCGAGCCCATGCTGTCTTCGATGTTGTTGCCGAAAACCCAGAAGAACAGCGCATTGCCAAGGATGTGTAACCAGCCGCCGTGCAGGAACATCGATGTCAGCGGCGTGAACTTGTTGATCGGATCGTTGTCGACGACGCAGGCTAGATGCGGAGCGATCGGTACACTCATCCCGAGAGCCGCCCGATGCGTGAGCTCGCCTGGAATCATTCCCCAGTTGCAGATGCTGGTCGCGAGCCGAAGCTCGTTTAGGCCGGCGCCTTGAGCGGTGAGCCAAACGGCGAACATGGCGCCTAGGAGTGCCCAAGTCATCACCGGCGGATGAAGCGTCGGGTTTTCGTCGCTGATCGGGAGCATTGGCCTGGATGGCGCGCTTGCGTCAGAAATGTAACCGGACCGGTTGGCACCGCTGCCAACTTGGCGCAAGCACTGGGTCCTCGACTTGCCTTGCGTGACAAGCATCGGCGGAGCGAATTGGCGTCACGATATGGTCTCCGCCCGACTCAACTCTCGAGGTAGCAATGGCGGATAAAGTCATCGGTATCGACCTGGGTACCACCAACTCAGTGGTCGCGGTGATGGAAGGCGGCGACCCCGTCGTCATTCCAAACTCAGAAGGGGGTCGCACTACACCCTCGGTGGTCGGCTTCACGAAAGACGGTGAGCGACTCGTTGGACAGGTCGCGAAGCGTCAAGCGGTCACCAATCCCCAGAACACGATCTTTTCGATTAAACGGTTCATGGGGCGCAAGATCTCCGAGGTTCCGGAGGAGATTAAGCGCGTCCCGTACAAGGTCATCTCCGGACCGAACGATCTCACCATGGTGGAGGTGCAAGGCAAGCGGTATTCCCCACCCGAGATCTCGGCGATGATTCTCCAGAAAATGAAGCAGACGGCGGAGGACTACCTCGGACACGGGGTGTCCAAGGCCGTCGTCACGGTGCCGGCCTATTTCAACGATTCACAACGTCAGGCGACGAAAGACGCAGGCAAGATCGCCGGCCTCGACGTTTTGCGAATAATCAACGAGCCCACGGCGGCGGCGCTCGCGTACGGACTCGACAAGAAGAAGGACGAGAAGGTTGCGGTGTTCGACCTCGGCGGCGGCACTTACGACATCTCGGTCCTCGAGCTTTACGACGTCGAAGGGTCGCGGCAGTTCGAAGTCAAATCCACCAATGGCGACACGCACCTCGGTGGCGACGATTTCGATCAACGGGTGATCGACTGGATCGTCGGTGAGTTCAAGCGCGATCAGGGAATCGATCTCTCGAAGGATCCGATGGCGCTCCAGCGGCTCAAGGAGGCGGCGGAGAAGGCGAAGATGGAGCTGTCGGGCACGATGTCGACCGACATCAACTTGCCGTTCATCACCGCCGATCAGTCGGGTCCGAAGCACCTGAACTACACGCTCTCACGAGCGAAATTCGAGCAACTCGTCGACGACCTGATTCAGCGCACCATCCCCCCGATGCAGCAGGCGCTCAAGGACGCGGGGATGAAGCCCGAGGAAGTGGACGAGGTCATTCTGGTCGGTGGCTCGACGCGTATTCCAAAGGTCCAAGAAATAGTTAAAAGCTTCTTCAAGAAAGAGCCGCACAAGGGTGTGAATCCTGACGAGGTCGTCGCCATCGGCGCGGCGATTCAGGGCGCGGTGCTCACAGGCGAGCAGAAGGATGTGCTGCTCCTCGACGTCACTCCGCTCTCGCTCGGCATCGAGACGTTAGGCGGCGTGACGACGGTGCTCATTCCGCGGAACACGACGATCCCGACCAAGAAGAGCGAGACCTTCTCGACGGCGGACGATAATCAGACCACGGTCGAGATCCACGTGCTGCAGGGCGAACGCGAGATGGCGCGGGACAATCGCACCATCGGCAAGTTCCAGCTCACTGGCATTCCACCCGCTCCGCGGGGCATGCCGCAGATCGAAGTCACGTTCGACATCGACGCGAACGGCATTCTGCACGTGTCGGCGAAGGACAAGGCCACCAGCAAGGAACAGAAGATCCGTATCGAGGCTTCCAGCGGTTTGTCCGACAACGACATCCAACGCATGGTCAAGGACGCGGAGTCGCATGCCGCGGAAGACAAGAAGCGGCGCGAGGAGATCGACACTCGCAACCGGCTCGACAGCATGACGTACGACGTCGAGAAGAACGTGAAGGAGTGGGGCGACAAGCTGCCTGCTGAAGCGAAGGCGAAGCTCGACGCGTCGATCGAACGCGCACGCAAGGCGCTCCGCGGCGACGACATGAACGAGATCCGCGCTGCCCAGGAAGACCTGAGTCGCGCGTATAGCGAGGCGGGCCAGACCTTCTACGCGCAGTCGCAGGCGCAACCGGGCGGAACACCGGGCGGCGAGCCTGAAGGCGGCGCCGGTCAGCAAGGTCCGACGGGCCAGCAGCAGCCGAAGGAGGACGTCGTCGAGGCGGACTACGAGATTGTGGACGAGGGGAAAAAATGAGGGGCTGGGGCTAGCGGCTGAGGGTTAGGGGTGAGGGAGAGCGCCGGCGGCATGCAACAAGCCCCCGGCGCTCTGCGTATGTGGTCAGAATGCTTACCACTTCTTCACTTCACTCCGACGTGTCCCGAAGCAACCTTTCACTTGTACATTCGTGTCATTCGAAAGCGAGGCATAAGCGTCTAGTCTCTAGCCCCTAGACCCCTAGGCCCTCGGAACTTGCAGTTTGGATTCGTGTACGGTCCCAAAACTCACCCGACGTGGGAAGGCAGCGTATGACCAAGTACCCCCGTGCCCGACTGACCGCGGCCGTCGTCGTGGCATTCCTTTGCGGCCTGGTGTTCGCTTCCAGCTCGAACCTGACGCACTTGGGTTGGGCTCAGTCGAAAACCCCACCAAAGCCGACGCTTCAACAGGTACAGCCTCTGGTCGAGACGCAGAACGCGTTCGAGGCGATTGCTGATCACGTCACTCCTGCGGTGGTCTCGATCCAGACGGAGCGCTTCGCCCGCAACCGCACCAACACGCGACCCCGCAGTCAACGTCCGGGTGGCATCGAAGATTTCTTCCGGCAGTTCGATCCCCAACAACAGGATCAGCCGAGCGAGGCCAGCGGCTCCGGCTTCATTGTCAGCAAAGACGGGTACATCCTCACCAACAATCACGTCGTCGCCGACGCCGATCGCGTCACCGTGCGACTGCTGGACAATCGAACCTTCACCGCGAAAGTCGTCGGCCGCGATCCGACCACCGACGTCGCGGTCATCAAAGTCGACGCCAATGATTTGCCAACGGTTGCCTTGGGCGACGATGCGAACGCGAGAGTCGGACAGTGGGTCGTGGCGATCGGCAATCCGCTGGGCCTCGACTTCACGGTGACCGCGGGCATCGTGAGCGCGCGCGGACGCTCCCTGGGCGCTCTGCTGAATACGCGATACGCGATTCAGGACTACATCCAGACCGACGCCGCAATCAATCCGGGCAACTCGGGTGGGCCGCTCGTCAACATTCGCGGCGAAGTGATTGGCATCAATAGCGCGATTGCGAGCAACACTGGTTTCTACGCGGGCTACGGCTTCGCGATCCCCGTGACGCTCGCGAAGCAGGTGATGGACGACATCATCCAGTACGGCAAAGTTCGGCGGGCCGTACTTGGCATCAACATCCAGGATGTCGATCCTAACGACGCGCAGGTTGCGGGCCTCAAGGACATCCACGGCGTGAAGGTCAGCGGCTTCGATCCGCCAGACGATCCAGATGCGAGTCCGGCGAAGCGAGCCGGCGTGGAAGTCGGCGACGTCATCGTCGCCGTGAACGGCCAGTCGATCGATCGGGTGAGCACGCTGCAGCGCGTGATCAGGGGCTTCAAGCCTGGACAGAGCGTGGGGATCGATGTGATGCGCTTCGGCGATAAGAAGACACTCAACGTCAAGCTCGGGGAGCCACCCGCCGATCGCAGCAGCGACGTGGCGTCGGCGGAAGATGACAGCCGCCAACCGGCGTCGCGCGGGACTGAGCGCAGCTACGACAAGCTCGGCATCTCGGTTCAATCCGTGCCCTCGGAACTCGCCCAACAGGCAAAACTGAGTGACCAGTGGCGTCGCGGTCTCCTCGTCACCGACGTTTCGCCGAGCGGTCCGGCATATCACGAGCTGAATGAAAACAGCTCGATCATCATTAGCGTGCTGTATCCAAAGAAGCGCGATATTCGCTCGACGGCGGATCTCGAAGAGGCGCTATCCGGCCTGAAGCGCGGCGATCTTATCACCTTGTTGGTCTATGAGGTACGCGCGCAGGGCACGACATCGATCACGCTGAAAGCACAGTAACATTCCCGAGCAAAGAGGCCCGGTGCATCGCTGCACCGGGCCTTTTTTGCTTTACGACTGCGGTAGGGTCGTCTGCCCCATCTGATCAGAGTGGCCCCGCTCAGTCGCCGGTCTTAGGTTTCGTCGGCGCGCGGGAGTGGCGGAACTGGCAGACGCGCTGGACTTAGGATCCAGTGCCCGAAAGGGCTTCGGGGTTCAAATCCCCGCTTCCGCATCGGCGTTTGTCATCCCTGAGGATGACAGAAGAGAGTTAGCTTAGACACATGGATATTCAGATCACGACGAAGAAAAGCGATGGCGTCGAGCGGCTCCTCGAAGTCCAGGTGCCGGTCGAGGCCATTCGTGAGGCAGAGGAGAAGACCGCGCGCCGTTATGCGACGAGCGTTCGCCTCCCTGGATTTCGTCCAGGCAAGGCGCCGCCGCAGTTGGTGAAGAAGCGATTCAAGGATGCGATCCGGCAGCAGGTGATCGAGTCGCTCGTCCAGGAAGCGTTTCAGGAAGTCGTCGATCGCGAGCAGCTCAAGGTCGCATCGCAGCCACACGTTCATGATCTGAAGTTCAACGAGGGCGAGCCGCTCACGTTCGAACTGCACGTCGAGGTCCGTCCCGAGATCGATCTGGGACGCACGCAAGGATTTCGCGTAGCCCGTCCGTTGGGCGAAGTCACGGATGAGCAAGTGCGCGAGCAGATCGAGCAGATGCGCGAGCAGAAGGCCAGCTGGCATCCGGTCGAGAGCAAGCCCGCGCCTGGCGACATGGTCACCGTACTGTTAGCAACATCGAACGAAGACGGGTCGATGCCCGACGGGAAGGATTATCGCCTCGTGCTCGGCGGGGGACAGGCGATCCCCGGTATCGAAGAACTCATCATGGAGCTCGCCCCGGGAGAGACCGTCGAGCGTGCTGTGCGATGGCCTGACGACTTCCCCGACGAATCTCAGCGCGGAAAGAGCAAGGACGTTCGCGTAACGCTGCAGGATGTGAAGCGGAAGGAATTGCCTGCTCTCGACGACGCGCTCGCGCGCGAAGTGGGTGACTTCGAGTCCCTCGACGCTCTTCACTCCTCGGTGCGCACGGATCTCGAAGAGAGTGCGCGCCGAGATGCCGATGCAACGGTGCGGCAGAAGCTGCTCGACGAGATCGCGAGCGCGAATCCGTTTGCCGTTCCGCCAAGCTGGGTGAAGCAGCTCGTCGACGGCTACGTGCAAGCCTATCGAGTTCCTGACGAAGAGCGTGATCGGTTTGCCGGGGAATTTCGCCCGATCGCGGAGCGACAGGTTCGTCGCGACCTGATCATCGATGCCATCGCTGAGCGCGAGGGACTTCGCGCGTCGGAAGCGGACCTCGACGATCGGATCGCCGAGCTCGCCAAGAAGCGGAACGCTGAGCCCGGACAGGTTTACGCTTCGCTACAGAAGGCGGGCCGCCTGAAAGAGATCGAGCACGGGTTGACTGAGGAGAAAGTGTTCAAGTGGTTGTTGGAGAGAAACACGGTCGAGTGAGGTCTGAATCCATGCCAACGTTGTATCCCCCTTATGTCATCGAGCGATCGAGCCGCGGCGAGCGGAGCTACGACATCTTCTCGCGGCTGCTTATGGATCGCATCGTCTTTCTCGGGACGCCAATCAACGACGATGTCGCGAACATCATCATCGCGCAGTTGCTGTTTCTCGAGGCGGATAACCCCGAGCGCGACGTCCACGTGTACATCAATTCGCCCGGCGGTAGCGTTTCCTCGGGATTGGCGATTTATGACACGATGCAGTACCTGAGGTCGCCGATTAACACAATTTGTATGGGTCTCGCCGCGAGCATGGGAGCCTTCTTGCTCACGGCGGGTCGCAAGGGAAAGCGCCACGCTCTGCCACATTCGCGCATCATGATTCACCAGCCTTCAGGCGGAGCCCAGGGCACTGCGTCCGATATCGAGATTCAAGCGAAAGAGATACTGTACCTGCGCGGCAAAATGAACGAGCTCATGGCGCGTCATACGGGTCGTCCGCTCGAGCAGATCGAGCGCGATGTCGATCGCGATCGCTTCATGTCGGCCAATGAAGCGAAGGACTATGGTATTGTGGACCACGTGATTACGCACCGCGGCGAGGTCGTCGCGGAGAGCGTGATTGCGGCGGCGGCGGCAGCTCGCTAAGTGCCGCTCGTGAAAACGTTCACGAGGATCGGTCGTCAAATGATGTTGCTTGACCGCGCGACGCGCCGCTCCTTATTCTCTAGGACCTCGCATGTTGTCCGTCCGGCCGAGCCGGCTCCCGCCTTCGGGCTTCCGCGTTCTCTGTAGGGATTCGTTATGTCGCACGACAAACACCTGCGCTGCTCGTTCTGCGGAAAGTCGAAGGACTCGGTCCGGAAGTTCATCTCCGGTCCGTCAGTCTACATCTGCAACGAGTGCATTGCACTCTGCAACGAGATTCTGGCCGAGGACGAGGAGCGCGAGGTTGCTGAAGCGATAACTCAGGTCCCGACGCCGCAGGAGATCAAGGACGTCCTCGACCAGTACGTGATCGGTCAGGAGCGAGCGAAGAAGGCGCTTTCGGTTGCGGTCTATAATCACTACAAGCGCATCAACTCGTCCTCGGTCCGCGACGACGACGTCGAGCTCGACAAGTCGAACATCCTGCTCATCGGTCCGACAGGCGTCGGCAAGACGCTGCTCGCGCAGACGCTCGCGCGAATCCTGGACGTACCGTTCACAATTGCTGATGCAACGACGCTCACCGAGGCCGGATATGTCGGCGAGGACGTCGAGAACATTTTAGTCCGCCTCCTTCAAGCGGGCGACTTCAATGTCGCTGAGTGCGAGCGCGGCATCGTGTACATCGATGAGATCGACAAGATCGCACGCAAATCGGAGAATCCGAGCATAACGAGAGACGTCTCGGGCGAAGGCGTTCAGCAGGCATTGCTGAAGATTCTCGAAGGCACCATTGCTTCCGTGCCACCGCAGGGTGGAAGAAAGCATCCGCAGCAGGAATACATCCAGATCAACACGAAGGACATTCTGTTCATCTGCGGCGGGGCCTTCGACGGTCTCGAGAAGATCATCGAGTCGCGCACCGGACGACGCCAGATCGGTTTCTCCGGAGTCGACACGAGCAAGACGGCTGAGAAGAAGAAGAATCCGTTCTCCGAAGTCGAGCCGGACGATCTGTTGCGCTACGGGTTGATTCCCGAGCTCGTGGGACGACTGCCCGTCGTCGTCGCGCTCGAGGCACTCGACGAAGACTCGCTCGTCCGCATTCTCAAGGAGCCGAAGAACGCGCTCACGAAGCAGTACGCGAAACTATTTGAGCTCGAGGAAGTGAAGCTCAGCTTCGACGAGAGCGCGCTGCGCGCGGTCGCTCAGAAGGCGCTCAAGCGCGGTACGGGAGCTCGTGGTCTTCGCGCGATTGTCGAAGAGATTCTCACCGACGTGATGTTCGATCTTCCGACGCGCGAAGACGTCGAGGAAGTGAAGATCACGGAGGGCTCCGTGATCCACGGCACGCCGCCACTGCTCGAGATTTCGCCGCAGAGGAAGAAGAAGGAAGCGTAGTGGGCAGCGGGTAGTGACTAGAGCGCGGAGGGTTGGTTGCGGAGGGCCCGGCGAATTGCATTTCGCCGGGCTTTTTCGTTTGTCGTGTGCGCGCACCGTTATCTTTCCGCCACTACGCTGTACCCACTACCCATTACGCTCGAACCGCTACCCACTACCCTCCGTACCCTACCCACGGCATGCCTACCCTTCGGCGCGACGCCGAAATCTTCAACGTACCGGATCGACTCGCCGTCCTCGCGCTTCGGGACGTCGTGATCTTTCCGCACGTGTCGATGCCGCTTCTGGTCGGGCGACCGGCGTCGCTCGCCGCCGTCGACAGCGCCATGGCGGAGGATCGCTTCATCCTTCTCGTGACGCAGCGAAGCGGCGATACCGACGAGCCGGCGGCGGCAGATCTCTACCGTGGCGGTGTCGTCGCTCGGATTGTGCAGCTCGCACGAGCGCCGAGCGGTGCCGCAAAGATTCTCGTCGAGGGACTCGCACGGGTGCGTGTGACTCGTTATGTGCCAACGGGCGACCATCTGCGCGCGCAGGTGGTCGCCGTCGAGGAGCAAACGTCTCCCGAGGAGATCGACGAGGTCGAAGCGCTCGCACGGCGCGTCGTGGCGCTATTCGAGGAATACGTTTCCCTGCACCGTCGCATACCGCCGGAAGTCGTGACGCTGATTCAGGGCGCAGACAGTACGGCTCGTCAGGGGTTCGGGATTGCCGCGCACCTCAGCGTGCGCGTCGAGACTCGTCAGGCACTGCTCGAGACGTCGTCGCTGCTGGCGCTCTTTCGCATGCTCGCCGAGGTGCTACGCTCGGAGACCGAGCTGCTGCGCCTCGAGCGGAAGATTGACGACGAGGTCCGTGGGTCGCTCTTCCAGAACCAGCGCGAGTTTTATCTGCAGGAGCAACTCAAAGCGATCCATCGCGAGCTCGGCACGGACGACGGCGAAGACGTGGAAGGGCTCGAAGCACAGATCGCGGCGAAGCACATGCCCGAGCTGGTGCAGACGCGCGCGCTGCGCGAAGTGCGCAAGCTCCGCCGCATGTCTCCGCTGTCACCCGAGTCGACGGTGGCGCGCAATTACGTCGACTGGCTGCTGTCCCTTCCGTGGACGGAGCGGAGCGACGACGTGCTCGACGTCGCGCACGCCCGGCGCGTACTCGACGAGGACCATTACGGCCTCCATGAGGTCAAGGATCGAATTCTCGATTATATCGGAGTATTGTCGCTCGTTGGGCGCATGGAGGGTCCGATTCTCTGCCTTGTGGGGCCCCCTGGCGTCGGCAAGACCTCACTCGGACGCTCGATCGCGCGTGCGCTGGGCAGAAAGTTCGTGCGCATGTCCCTCGGGGGCGTCCGTGATGAGGCGGAGATCCGGGGTCACCGACGAACGTACATCGGCTCGATGCCGGGACGCGTGATCCAGGCAATGCGGCGCGCCGAGGTGGTCAATCCCGTCATCCTGCTCGACGAAGTCGACAAGCTCGGTCAAGACTATCGGGGCGATCCGTCGGCCGCATTGCTCGAAGTTCTCGACCCAGAGCAGAATCGCGCCTTCAACGATCACTTTCTCGAGGTCGATTACGACCTCTCACAAGTTCTGTTCGTCACGACCGCGAACTACCTGCCGCAGGTCCCCGAGCCGTTGCGCGACCGCATGGAGATCATTCGTCTCTCCGGATATCTCGATCAGGAAAAGCTCGCGATCGCACGACAGTTCCTGGTTCCGCGGCAGTTGCGGCAAAACGGGCTGGCGCCGGAGAGCGTGACGATCGAGCATGACGTGCTCGGCGAGGTCATTCAGGGCTACACACGCGAGGCGGGCGTTCGCGAGCTCGAGCGGCGGATCGCCCGGATCGCGCGGAAGCTCGCGCGCCGACGAGCGGAGCAGAACAGCACCGAGCGGCCTGTTGTCGAATCGGCACCTGGAGAACCTAACGAGCACGCCGCTGCGACGCCGAGCGCGATCGCGCGCGTCGCAGTGTCGGACTTGAAGGATCTGCTCGGGAACGCGCCGTACGATCCATCGGAGCTGACGCTGGAGAGTAAAGTCGGCGTGGCGACAGGCCTCGCCTACACGAGCGTCGGCGGCGAGGTGCTCGAGATAGAAGTCAGCGTCGTCGGCGGGCGTGGAAAGCTGCAGCTGACCGGCACGCTGGGTGACGTGATGAAGGAGTCTGCCTCGGCGGCGCTGAGCTACGCACGATCGCGCGCCGGAGCGTTGGGCATCGATCGCGAGTTCCACCGCAATCGTGATCTGCACGTGCACATTCCTGCGGGCGCCACGCCGAAGGATGGCCCGTCGGCGGGAATCGCCATCGCCACGGCGATCGTGAGCGCTCTCACCGGCCTGCCGGTGCGTGGCGACGTCGCGATGACGGGCGAGATCACCTTGCGCGGCCGCGTGCTGCCCATCGGCGGGCTCAAGGAAAAGGCAGTCGCCGCCCATCGCAACCGAGTTGCGCATGTACTCATTCCGCACGCGAATGCGCGGGATCTCGACGATATTCCGCCCGAGGTGCGATCCTCGGTGAGCTTCCACCCCGTTCGCACAATGGACGAAGTACTACAGCTCGCGCTGGAACAGCGGGAGGGCACGGGCCGGGAGGATGCGGACAAGCTGGTGGTTCCGGCACCGGGAATGGTCACGCACTGAAGCGCTGCACGCGTCGATGACAGAATCCACACATGATCCGCTCGTCATTCGACGGCTCGAGTTCATTGGCCCGATGGCCACTCCCACTGGCTGGCGTCCGGAAGCCAAGTGGCCCGAAGTGGCCTTTGCGGGGCGCTCGAACGTCGGGAAGTCATCCCTGCTGAACCGCCTGGTGCGTCGCAAACGTTTCGCCCGCGTGAGTAACACGCCGGGCCGCACGCGCGAGGTGAACTTTTTCCTCGTGAATGACTCATTCGTGCTCGTGGATTTGCCGGGTTACGGATACGCGCGCATCTCCAAGGAGCGGCGCGCCGAGTGGAAGCCACTGATCGAGGGCTATCTTCGCTCGAGCACGGAGCTTCGCGGCATCGTTCAGCTGCTCGACGTTAGGCATGATCCGACTGGGGATGACCGCCAGATGCTCGCTTTTCTCGCATCGCTGGGCGTCCCCACGCTGTTCGCGCTCACGAAGATCGACAAGCTCACGTCGTCGCAGCGGAAGTCCCGAATCGAGGCGCTCGTGGATGTTCTGGGCGTCGCCGAGGACCAGGTGATCCCGTTCAGCGCGGTCACGGGCGACGGACGCGACGAACTGGCCGAAGCCGTGCTCTCGCTCGTCGAGCAGCCCGCCTGGCGTGCAGTGGCGACGTCATAGACCGGCTGGACGACCGCGTTACCTTGGTATCAGGTCCACGTACTCAACCGTTCGCGTCACATGGCACTCCTTCCCCTACGCGCGCTCGCCGATCGACCAGTAACGTCGGCAGCGCGGGACTGGCTCGAGCAGCTCGAAGCCACGCTTCGTGATCCGTCGGCGAATCGCAATCAGCTCTGTCGCGAAATTCTCACCGAGCTGTGGTATCCCGAACACGCGAAGGACTGGGAGACCGCCGTCAACGACTCGCGATTGTCGCGTTCGACGCGACTCGCGCTGTCGACGATGGACCCCTGTAACATCACGCTCGAGCCGGAATACTATGCCGACTGCGATCATGAGCGTTTTCAACGGGTAAAGCCCCTGCTCTGGCTCTGGTACTCGTTCGACCGCACTGCACCAGGCGGGCAGAATGTGTGGTTAGGCGTCGAGCTCCGGCGTATTCTCGCGCGATACATTTTCCGGCGGTGCGGCGAGAACTTCAAGGCGTTCCACAATGTGGAGTTCTCGTTCGGCTACAACATGGAAGTCGGCAACAATGTCGTCGTCCACCGCAACGTGCTGCTCGACGATCGGGGCGGGATCGTGTTGGGCAACAACGTCTCGATCAGTGATTACGCCAACATTTACAGCCACACGCACAGCATCGTCGACCAGAAAGACGTGACCAATGCCTGTACGCGAATCGACGACGGTGTTCGCATTACCTATCACGCCACCGTGCTCGCGGGCGTTCATGTGAACGAACAGGGGATGGTGGGCGCGATGGCACTCGCGACGAAGGACGTGCGACCGTATCACGTGTATGTCGGGATTCCGGCGAAGAGCGTGCGCGTGAAGCCGAATGCGCCGGCCAATGTTACCGTGTTGCGGACCACGCACGAGCGGGGGGAAGAGCGAAGCTAAGAGAGACAATTCCCTACCTCACTCTCAGCACGTCCTCGACCGGCCCCGCATCTCCATTCCTCAACAGGTGCTCGATCTCACGCAGCGCTTCGCGCTCGCGCGGCCACTGGAAGCGCTCGAGCGCATCGACGACGCTGAGCCATTCGGCGCGTTGGTGTTCGCTGCCTAACGTGAGCGTCGCCGGCTCGTCGACGAAGGCGGCGAAGACCACCGCGAGTTGCACGGTGTGCGAGCGATGGAGATAGAACGGCTGCACGGTGACGTTATACAGCCGAGCGACGTCGAGCCCCGTCTCCTCGCGGAGCTCGCGAACGGCGGCGTCTTCAGGTTCCTCGCCTTGCTCGATGTGGCCATGCACGGACTCCCACGCCGTTGGGCATCGAGTGTCGAGCGCACGTTGAAGGACGAGCACGCGCCAACCATCGCGCCGGGGACGAATGACGTACACGTCGATGGTGCCGATCTCGAGTCGAGACACGCGGGGTTCGCCGAGTCGCGGGGACGATGACTGCCGCTGCGGGAGATAACGCAGTGCCGGCTCGTCGTCTACCGGGCCAGTGGCTGTGAGTAGGTCAGGAGCTTCCGCCGCCGGCGGCTGGGCAACGCGAATCAATTCCTCCTTCGTGGTGTCGCCTGTGCGAACGCGAGCCATCCCGGACTGCCAGAGCGATTGCATGCCGTCTCGTCGAGCGGCTTCGGCGATTCGCTCCGCTGGCTCTCCGGCGGCCACCTGTCGCTCGAACTCGGGCGTCGCGATGAGAACCTCGACGATTGCGAGCCGGCCATGGTAGCCGCCGCCACCGCACTGGGGGCAACCGATCGTTGGATTCGGGGCGCACTTCGCGCACACGCGCCTCAACAGTCGTTGCGCGAGCACACCTTTTACGGCGGTCGCGATCTTGTAGGGTGCGACGCCGATGTCGATCAGACGCGTGACGGCGGTCGCGGCGTCGTTGGTGTGCAGCGTCGAGAGGACAAGGTGTCCTGTGAGCGAGGCTTGAATCGCAATCTCGGCCGTCTCGCGGTCGCGAATCTCACCGATGAGCAGTACGTCCGGGTCCTGACGCATGATCGAGCGCAGCGCCGCGGCGAACGTCAGGCCGGCGCGTTCGCGCACCTGCACCTGGACGATGCCGGCCAGGCGGTATTCGATTGGATCCTCGACCGTGACGATGTTCACACCGCGCCGCTTCAAAAGGCGGAGTGCGGCGTACAGAGTCGTTGTCTTGCCCGAACCCGTTGGACCGGTAACGAGGAGCAGTCCCTCGCGCGCTTGCAACAATCGCTCGATACGCGCGAGCTCGTCGCGCGCGAATCCGATTGATTCGAGGCTCCGAACCGCTGTGCGACCATCGAGGATACGAATTACGATCTTCTCGCCATGCGCGGCAGGCAGACTCGAGATGCGCAGGTCCACGGCGACGCCATCGACTGCAACGCGCGCGCGGCCATCCTGCGGCCGCAAGCGATCGGCGATATCGAGACCAGAGATGATCTTGATGCGCGACGCCAGCGCTGACGCGAGCGACCGCGGCAGCCGGCGTGCCACGCGAATGACGCCGTCGACGCGATGCCTGACGATGATCACTTCCTCCTCGGGTTCGATATGGATGTCGCTCGCACGCTCGCCGATGCCGGCCCCGAGCAGCTCGTCGACGAGTCGCGAGATCGCCTGGTTGTCGTCCGTGAGCACCGCCTCCTGTTCGTAACGCTCGGGCTCCGCGGCAAGGAGCTGCACGTCGACGTGTCGATGCGTCTCCGGTTCGAGCGACTGCTCGGAGGACTCGAACTCCGCGTTCCCGTAGATCGCGTCGATACCCGCCGCGATGACGTTGGGCGATGCCAGGACAAATCGAATCGGGCGGCCCGCAGCGAAACCGAGGGCGCGCTCACAGTCGACGTCGCATGGATTCGACGTCGCGACGACAAGCGTATCGTCCTCGATGGTCAGCGGCAGCACGCCGAACTGTCTCGCCCATCGTTCCGGCACAAGCTCGAGCGCTTGCGTGCTCACGCGTCGCAGGTCGGCGATCGGAGCGTGAAAGTGTCTCGCGATCTCGAGGAGAAGCTCGTTCTCGGACAGCAGTCCACGCTCGACGATCAGCTCCCAGATGCTTTCCGCAGTCTCGTTCTCGAGCAGCTCGACTACGTCTACGCCGAGACGTTTCGACACGGCGGGGACAAGCCAACGATCGCGCGCTGCGACCGTCGAAGTTGGTGAGCTGGCTGACATGCCAGCAGAATGCCTCTAGGCGTCTGGAGACGCGGCATCGTTGCGCCGCACGGAGTAGCACTTTCGTGTGTGCGTCGTCTAGAGAACACTCCAGAACTCCGGATTGACGTCGAAGGCGAAGAGCCAGCGTCCCGTTCGGAGGCCGCGCGACACGTCGAAGCGAACCAGCTCGAAGAACGTCAGCAGACCCGCGCCGAGCGCGGTGTAGCCGCCAGGAGCGGTCGTCAACAGCTGTCCGTCGCGCTGAACCGTGGCTCGGCGGCCGGCGATGCCGGCGAACTCAACATACGGAGCGAACGTCGCCGACGCCGGAATCCTTCCGAAGCGGCCAAGCGGAACCGCGATGAACGGAATCGGCGATCGCCACTCGAGACGCTGGCTCCACCCACCGCGCCCCACCAGTTGATGAAAATCGTAACCTGGTGCGCTCACCGGTCCGCCGAGGTAGAAGAGCTCCTGCGAGGGAATGACGTCGTGCTGGCCACCAACGGCACCGGCAATGGTGTGGAGTACCAGGCGCTGGCTGCCGAAGGGCCGCTCGAGGTCGGCGACGAGCGAGCCGCGCAGCGTCGTGTAGGTCAGCGGGCAGGCATCGAAGCCAGAGCAGGGTGCGGCAGAGTCACCGTCGGCCTTGAGCGCTCGCAGCTCGACGAGCGTGCGGAGCTCGGTCCCAAAAACCCAGAGCGATGTCGGCCGCTCGCGGCGAATCGTCATTCGCGCATAACGAGACGATGGGACACCGACGAGGCCGAAGAAATTCCCCGTGACAGGGGCGTCGTGAATCGCGAGCGTCGTCGGGCGCTCGATGGCCACTTCGACCGTCCATGCGGGCTCTCCCGCCGGCGCATTCTGCAGGGTGAGGCCACCGCCCTCTATCCCATACGGATCGGAGTAATCGCTACCAAACTCCTGGGCGGCGATGCTGTTTACCGCGCGCGAACGTTCGGGCTCCTCGCCCAAGTCACGAAAGTCGCGCTGGCCGAATGCGCGGATCGAAAGTCCCGCACCGTTCTGCCATTCGAGGCGCGCTTGCCATTTGACAACCTGGTCATCGATTCCATAACGCAAGCGACCAGCTACGCTCACACCGCCGCCAATGCCTTGCGTGAGTCCGCCACCGAGTGCGAGCCCCTCGACGCGATCGACGCGCGCAAAATCGGATACTCCGCGAGCCGACAGCGCCAGCGTCCGCGCTCGCTGCAGCGCGCGTTGTCGTACGAGAGCGCGCGCCTCCTCCTGAACGCGACGCACGTCTGCGTCGGTCACTGCGCGAACGTCTGGCGGGAGCGAATCGAGCACCCGTGGCGTTGACCACGCGTGGCGCTGCTGCTCGGACGCCGGCGCTTGAACGATTTCCGGACCGCCGAAGATGCTGTACGGAACGCCTTTGTTGATCTGATAGTCGCCAATTTCCCAACGTCCGCGGATGATGCCTCGCACGGGATAGTCGAGCCACGTGCCAGTGCGACGAATCTCGATCTCCTGGCGCGACGGAAGCCAGAAACGCGTCCCGACGAGGCGGTTCTCGAGCACGATCGAGACGTCCTCCAGCTGCTTGTCGAGGAGCGCGGCACGCGTGAAGCTGAGCGCCATACGGACGACTTGTCCCTCGGTCCGATCGATGTAGACCGCACCGACGACGCGTGGCTGCCGGTCATCCTTGGGGCGCACGCCGACTTCGTACACGTTGACGGTTCGTCCGGGCAGCTGGATGCGCAAGCTGTCTTTGATCGCGAAGTCGTAAAGCTCGAGGCCCGCCGGCGAGAGCGGGTGCGGGACGTCGCGCACTTCATCTCCTTCGCCAAGCCGGATGATGTTTGGAAAGTTGTTCTGGACGATGCCGAGGTGGTCGCGGTGATAGGCGATGTCCGTCGGCAGGAGCAACGTGTCTCGGCGTCCGACAATTCGCTGCTTGCTGAGACCGGGCGCGCGCCAGTAGACTTCCAGCGCCAGCTCATCAGCCTTGACGATTCGCGGCGGCTCGGTGAAGCCCTGTCCGACCTGCGCGAGAAAAGTGAGATAGCCGTGGGCGTCGGCACGATAGTCGGTAAGGCCGGTGTCGGCGAGTTGCGCCGCGCGAAGTCGTGTGGCAAGCTCCACGAGCGCTCGCGTCGTTGAATCGTTCCAAACCAATTGCGCGACCGTCACCCGAGGGGCGCTCAATGCGATTAGCATCGCAGCGACGCGCACCGCGATGGGAACAATCACCCTCGATGGTTTTTTCGGTGTCAAACGCAGCATGATTCGTGAATCTCGCCAGCGGGATATTCAGCAGCAACGGATGACAGGGCAGTTGCCATGACATTCGCTGCGTTTCGCGAGCTCGCACACGACGCGACAAGAGGTAGCACGGCGGCGCTCGTTCCGGTTTGGCGCGATTACCTGCTCGACACCGAGACACCGGTCGCCGTGTTCGCGAAGCTGCGCGAACCGCCGTTCGCGTTTCTGCTCGAGTCCGCACCAGCCGGTGGCGAGACGTGGGCGCGTTACACGTTCCTCGGCACTGCGCCGCGAAGCGCTTGGCGCCTGCGAGATGGCGTCGTCGAAGACTGGACGCCCGATCACGGCTGGCACGGTGCGCGGTGTCCCACGGATCCGCTCGCGGATCTCGACATGCTTCTGCGTCGCTATGAACCGGCCAAGCTACCAGAGCTGGGCGAGTTCTGGAGCGGCGCCGTCGGATTTTTCGGCTACGACGTGGTGCGGTATATCGAGCGATTGCCAAAGCCGCCTTCGCGAGCGCCATCGCTGGCCGACATTCCCGACGCGTTGTTCGTCTTCACGAGTGCACTCGTGATCATCGACAATCTGCGAGGACAGGCACGCATTGTCGTCGGCGTGCCAATCGATGCCGGGATGAGCGAGGCGGCGCTGCGCCGCGCCCACGAGGAAGCCGAAGCCGAGATCGCGACGACGATCGCACGTATCCGAAAGCCATCGACGTTGCAGGCGGTGGACTTTCCGCTGTCGGCTGAACCGACGGCGGGAAACTCCAACTTCCAGCGCGAGAAATTCCTCGCCGACGTCAACCGCATCAAGGAGTACATCGTCGCCGGCGACGCATTTCAGGTGCTCCTTGCTCGGCGCATCGACGTACCACACGACTTCTCGTCGGCATCGCTCTACCGCGCACTGCGAGCACTCAATCCGTCGCCTTACATGTATCACCTCGTGCTCGACGGTCTGGAGATCGTCGGTAGCTCGCCGGAGCTGCTCGTGCGCGTCGAGCGCAGACGCGTCACGGTGCGTCCGATCGCTGGCACGCGGCCACGTGGCAAGACGGCCGAGGAGGATGACGCACTCATCGCCGAGCTTCGGTCCGATGAGAAGGAGCGGGCAGAACACGTGATGCTCGTCGATCTCGGCCGCAACGACGTCGGCCGTATAGCGAAGTACGGCTCGGTGGAGGTGACGGAACTCATGATTGTCGAGCGGTACTCGCATGTGTTCCATCTCGTGAGTCAGGTCGAGGGTGAGCTGCGCGAGGGACTCACGGCGATGGACGCACTGCGCGCGACCTTCCCCGCCGGCACGATGACCGGAGCGCCCAAGGTACGCGCGATGGAGATCATCGACGAGCTCGAGCCGGAGCGGCGAGCTGCGTACGCGGGTGCGATCGGCTACATCGCGGCTGGCGCGCAGCGCATGGATCTCGCGATCACCATACGCACTTGTGTAATCGCGAATGGGATTGCATCGGTGCAGGCAGGCGCCGGCATCGTCCACGACTCGGTACCGGAGCGGGAGTGGGAGGAGACGGAGAACAAGGCCCGAGCGCTTCTCACGGCGATTGGGCGCGTTCGCGATAGTTCGCGGCGCGACGTCGATAGCGCACAACGCGAGCGGACCGAATCCACACGTGCGTCGTCTCGTGTGTCGACGTCTGTGTGACCACGACCCCCGCACTGACAGTCTTGAGCTAGGCGAGGCTTGCCCGGCGATTCATATTCCAGCGGCGATTATCAGGATTCATGCGGTACAGGCTGACAAGCACTGACGGTCTTCAACAACACGAGCTGCGCGCGGGTGTGCAGCTCGTCGTCGGTCGCGCGCCATCCAGCGACATTGCGATCTTCGATCCGACGATCTCGCGCCGGCACGCCGAGCTGCTCGTGGACGACGCTGGATTGCGCGTACGCGATCTCGGTTCGAGCAACGGCACGTTTCGAAATGGGGAGCGCCTCGAGGACCAGGACTTGGTGAAGCTCGAGCCGGGCGACACCGTGACCTTCGGCAAGGTGGCATTCCGCGTTCAGCCGACTGGCCCGACCACTGTGCATTCACCCTCCGGCGGATTCACGTCGCCAGCCGAGGAGGGTAACAACGGGCACCCTCGACAGTCGGCGACGATCGTGCGCCAATTGCCGGTGCGTGACTCGCAGGGACTCGTCGGACTCGGCACGAGCGATCCACGCATCAATACCGCGCCCAACGCCGCCGCCTCGCTGAGCGAAGACAAGAGTCAGCAGAAGCTAGCAACGCTGCTCGAGGTGTCGAAAGGATTGGGGAAGTCGGTGGACATCGACGCGCTGCTCGAGAAGATCGTGCGGTATGCGTATCAGATTCTCGAGGTCGATCGCGTCGCGATCGCGCTCTGTGAGGATGGCCAGGAACTCGTGCCGAAGATTGCGCGCGACAAGCGCGGCAGTGAGCAGCCACGCGCCGTACCGCAGTCGATTGCCCGGAAGGTGGTGGAAGACAAGGTGGCCATTCTCTCGGACAACGCTGGTGAGGACGCGCGCTTCGGTGGGCAATCCATCTTGATGCAGCAGATTCGGAGCGCCATCTGCTGTCCGCTCGTCGGAAGCGAGGATCGCGTGCTCGGCGTGCTGTACGTCGACAACGTGACGACGACGCATCGTTTCAGCGAGCACGATCTCGAGTACCTCATTGCTTTCGCCGGTATCGCCGCGGCAGGCATCGAGAATCAGCAGTACGCGCAGCGTATCCAGAAAGAGATGCTTGCTCGCGAGAATCTCACCCGGTACTTCGCGCCGCGAGTCGCAGAGCGAATCGCGAGCTCTCGTGAGGCGGCGCGGTTAGGCGGCGAGAAGCGTCCCGTCGCGGTGTTATTCAGTGATATTCGCGGCTTCACGCCGTTGTCGGAGACGATGAACCCGGACGACATGGCGAGCTTGTTGAGCGAATACTTCACGGAAATGGTCGAGTGCGTGTTCCGGCACGATGGCACACTCGACAAGTTCATGGGCGACGCCGTCATGGCGCAGTGGGGCGCGCCGATCGGCGGTGAAGACGACGCCGACCGAGCGCTCCAGGCGGCGGTGGACATGATGCGGGCGCTCAAGAAGCTCAACGCGAAGTGGCGCACGGAGGGCCGGCCGCAACTTCAGCACGGCATTGCCGTCAACTATGGCGAGGCGTTTGCCGGCAACATCGGATCGGAGCGACGGCTCGAGTTCACGGTCATCGGCGACACGGTGAACACGGCGTATCGTCTGTGCTCCGCGGCCGAAGCGGGGCAGATCCTCATCACCGAAGAGATGCGCCAAGCACTGGCCAAACCGCCACGTTTGGCCGCGTGCCCGCCGATGGAGTTGAAGGGAAAGAGCCAGCCGATTCCGGTCTACTGCGTGGTCCTTTGAGCCGACTCGCTTCGGGCGCGGCGCCCGATGGCTATGAGCGCGACGAGGTGCGTGGCACCATCATCGTTGCGCAGCGCGAACAGCTGGGCGCCGTACGCACCGCCCTCGAGTCGGGGTCGCTCTACGAGTACGCGGCGCAGCACCAGGAGGCTCGGTCGCTCTCCGGCCGCGGCGTTGCCTACGCCGCGCCGCTTCCCGGCGGCGGGCGGGTGGTCGTTAGGCACAACCGCCACGGTGGGTTGCTCGCGCCCCTCACCAGAGATTGGTTCGTCCTACCGACGCGAGCGCCCTACGAGTTGGACACGTCGCTACGGCTGCTCTCGCTCGGTATCCCGACACCCGAGATCGTCGCTTACGTCGTGTACCGCGCGGGTCCGCTTCTCCGACGGAGCGACGTGGCGTCACGCGAGATACATGAGAGCACGGATCTCGCGAACGTGCTCACGACGAGCACGGCCGGCGAACGACGGGCGGCACTGGAAAGCGTTGCCGGCCTCATTGGCCTCATCTCGGCGTGCGGCGTACGACATCACGACTTGAACGTCAAGAACGTTCTCCTCGCCCGCGACGCGGCGCGCGGAGATTCACTGGTTGCATTCGTGCTCGATGTGGATCGCGTGGAGTTCGGCCGGCCGGGCGATAGCCGAATCACCGAACGAAATCTCGATCGATTCATGCGCTCGGCGCGAAAGTGGCGCGAGCTTCATGGCGCGCGAATCGAAGAGGCAGAGCTCGTTCGAGTGGCCGCTTCGGTGAGACGCTTCGTTTCGTCGCGGCCGTCGAGTGGCGCGCGCGTGATGACGCGGTCATAGACGGCCAGCGTTCGTGCAGCCATTCGTTCGACCGAAAACTCGGCGGCACGCGCGCGTGCCGCCGCACCGAGCCGCTGCGCGAGAGAGCGGTCGATGAGCAACTTTGCAATGTTTTCACCGAGCGCTCGGGCATCGCTGACGGGCGCGAGTAGGCCGGTGACGTCGTGTTCGACGACATCCGGAATGCCGCCAGCGCGGGTCGCGGCGATCGGTTTACCGAGCAGGAGCGCGTCGAGCAGAACGGACCCCAATCCCTCCTCACGTGAGCTGAGCACGGCGACATCGGCGGCGGCGAGCAATCCGTCGGCGTCGCTACGATAGCCGGCAACGTGAAGGACGCCAGTGAGCCCGAGCGCGCGTATCGTGTTCTCGACCGACATGCGGAGCTCGCCCTCGCCGACGAGCAACGCCTGAATCGTTGGGACGCGCTCGCGCCCGGCGGCGATGGCACGAACGAAGTTGACCGGATCCTTGTGCGGCACGAGCTGCGCCACCTGAACGACGAGGGGGGCGTTCTGCTTCACGCCTAACGCGAGCAGCGCGTCCGATGACGCGGGAGTAATCCGCCGATGCACATCGGTGCCGTCGGGGACGATGGCGATCTTCGATGGCTCGATTCCGTCCGCGGCGAGAATATCGGCCACGGCCCGCGAGATGGCGATCACGGCGGCCGCGCGGCCGTACTTCCATTGCGTCCCGAGGTTGCGGCGCAAATGAAAATCGACTCGTCGAGCCGCCACGAGCGGGACACCAGATCCTACGTTCGCGACGGCGGCAAGGCCCAGCGCGTGCGCGGTGTGCGCGTGTATGAGCTCGATGCGACGATTTCTGATGATCCGGCGGAGACGCAGTGCCGCGCGTGGATCGGCCTCGAGGCGCGGATTGCACGAGACGACCTCGAGGCCTGCCTCGCTCGCACGTTGCGCCAATGGCTCGCCTGGTCGCGCGGCAACGATGGACAGATGGCCACGCCGCCCCAGCTCCGCTGCAAGCCAGAGTGCCTGACGCTCGCCGCCGCGCCAACCGCGCTCCGTGTCGATGTGAAGAATGCGCATCAGAGTGTGATCGCAGGCTGCGAGCGGGGAATGGCTGAAGTTAGCTTTGTCGTCGCATGTCCGTCGACCGCATACTCATCGTCAGTCTCGACAACCTTGGCGACACGGTGTTCGCGTCCGCGCTCGCGCCACCACTGCGTGAGCGCTTTCCGCAGGCAACACTCGATATCTGGTGCAAAGACTATGCAGCCGACGTCGCCCGGCTCGTTCCAGGAGTATCCGACGTGATCGCATCCGATCCGTTTTGGGACCGAGCCCCAGGCCGAAGCAAGGGGTCGAAGGCATCGTTCTTTCGAGCGATGAAACGCGTGCGCGCCAAACGCTACGATGTCGCCGTGCTCGCCGCCGCACCGTGGCGAACGGCGGCCGCGGTGGCGGCAACGAGAATTCCAACGCGCATTGGTCTGCGTCGCCGAAAGAATCGCGCGTTCCTCACCGAAGCGCTGCCTGACGAGAATCCACGCGAGCCGGTGATGTCCGAGCTCGCGCGTCTTCTCGAGCCACTTGGCATCAGAGCTGGCCCGCTTCGCTACCGACTCGACGCGTCGTCGTTGAGCCCACGACGCGCTCGTCTTGCCGCGAAGATCGCGTCGCCCTACGCCGCTCTGCACCCATTTGCCAGCAAGGAGAATCGGTGCGTCGCCGTCCCGGTGTGGATCGAGCTCGCGCGACAACTTGGCGCGCGCGGATCGAACGTTCTCTGGGTCGGCAGTGCGAGCGAGCTCGAGGCGTTTCGCGCCACGGCCAACGATCCGACGTGGCGATACGTCGATCGCGACAGCGATGGTTCGCTCGCCGACACTGCGGCCGCCGTCGCGGGCGCTGCGCTTTTCGTCGGACATGATTCGGGGCCACTTCATATCGCCGGCGCGTTTGGCGTGCCCGTGGTCGGCATCTTCGCTCCTGGTGAGCCGCTGCGCACCTTCCCGCAAGGCATCGGACCCTCACGCATGTTGGCTCGTCCGTCGCCGGTCGGGATTGCCGCCGAGGACATCCTCCGCGAAGTCGACGCGCTGCGATGAAGGTCGTGAATCTGGATCGCATCTGCATCGTGATGATGAGCGCCGTCGGCGACGCGGTGCACGTGCTTCCCGTGCTTCACGCGCTCCACCGACACTCTCCAGAGACACGCGTCACCTGGGTGTTGCAACCCGGACCGGCGACACTCGTCCGCGGGCATGAGCACGTCGATGAGATTATCCTCTTTGATCGCTCGAAGGGCTGGCGCGCGTTCACCGATGTCCGACGTGAGCTCTCGACGCGGCAGTTCGATGTCGTCCTCGATTTCCAGGTGTACTTCAAGGCCGGGATGGTCACATCCTTCACGAATGCTCCCGTGAAGCTCGGCTTCGATCGCGCGCGTGCGCGTGACCTCAATTGGCTGTTCACATCCGATCGCATTCCGCCGCACGCGCCGCAGCACGTCCAGGACCAGTACCTCGAATTCCTCACCGCGCTGGGAATACCTAACGAGAACGTCGCCTGGGAGCTCGGGCCGTGGCCTGGCGAGCGTCAGTGGCAACGGGAGTTCTTCGCACCGCTCGATCGGCCAGCCGCGGCGATCGTCGTTGCGACGAGCAAGCCGCAGAAAGACTGGCTGCCCGAGCGTTGGGCGGGAGTCGCCGACGCCCTGTACCATGAGTTTGGGCTCCAGCCGGTGCTCGTGGGCGGCCGCACGGAGCGCGAATTGGCGGCCGAGCGCGTGATCATGGAACACGCGCGACAAAAGCCGGTCTCCGCGCTCGGAAGCGGGCTTCGGAACCTGGTCGGCATACTCGACGGCTCGGCGCTCGTCCTCGCTCCAGACACCGGGCCACTGCACATGGCCGTGGCGCTCGACCGGCCGGTGATCAGCTTGATGGGTTACACAAATCCAAAGCGAACCGGCCCATATCGACGTTTCCATGATCTCATCATCGACGCGTACGGCGAGCCTGGCGAAAACTACCCGATCTCGATGGAGAATCGCGAGGATCGGATGCCGCGCATCTCGGTGCGCGACGTTCTCGAGCGCGTCGAGCGCTGGCGGACTCGTTATGCCGTCCCGTCCCGATGACCCGCGCGCAACGGCCCAAACTCGTAAACGAGCCCCAACGACTCGAGCAGCCGGGCGAGCCGATTCAGCGGCAGTCCCATCACCGCGAAATAATCGCCGTCGACACGCTCGACGATGGTCGCACCGTACCCCTGGATACCGTAGGCCCCTGCTTTGTCCATCGGCTCGCGCGTCGCGATGTAGGCCGCGATGTCCTGATCGGAGAGCGTCCGAAAGGTCACGGCCACTTCCTCGACGTCGGAGAGCATCCGACCGTTCCAGCTCGCCGCGACGGCCGTGATCACGATGTGTGAGCGCCCGCTCAACCGTCGCAGCATGCGAGCCGCCTCGCCGTCATCTCGTGGCTTGCCAAGGACGTCGTCATCGACGACGACAATGGTGTCGCTACCAATGGTCACCGCGCCGGGCGCGGTGATCGCCGCTGCTTTGCCGCGCGCCAGGCGCTCGGCGTGCTCACGCGGCACCTCGCCGGCGAGATATCGCTCGTCGATGTTCGCGGGCCGCACCTCATGCGGTATGCCGATCAGCGTCAGCAGGTCGCGTCGCCGCGGCGACTGCGAGGCAAGAACGACGGGAACCAGATCGCCGTTAGGCGACGACCGGCGCTTTATCATCGCTCGAGCCAGAGAGTGACCGGACCGTCGTTCACCAGGTCGACGTCCATCATTGCGCCGAACTCGCCCGTCGCCACCGTAACGCCCTTCTCGCGCAGCAGCGCAACGAAGCGGTCGTACAGGGGAATGGCCGTCTCCGGCCGCGCGGCATCGATGAAGCTCGGACGGCGACCCTTCGCCGCGTCGCCGTAGAGCGTGAACTGCGAAACGACGAGGAGCTCGCCGCCAACGTCGCCAAGCGCGAGGTTCATCTTATCCTCGGCATCAGCGAAGAGGCGAAGCCCGACGACCTTGTCAGCCATCCAGGCAACGCGTGAGTCGTCGTCCGCATGCGTGAAGCCGACAAGCAGTAGAAAGCCGCGGCCGATGTGTCCAGCCTGACGGATCGCACCGCCCTCGCGGATTCGTACTTCGGCGCGGGAGACGCGCTGCAAGAGAACACGCATGAATTCGTCAGGCACCCGGTGCTCAGTTGAGCCAAGATAGCGAGTACGATCGACGGCCGCCGATTGCCCTGTATAGGGTGCTTGCCACGCCCGAACCGCTACGTCACCTTCCTGCTCATGTCGTTACCCAGGCCCGATGCTCGTGGAACCGAGCGAGGCCGCGCGCCGTCATCGCTCTCGCAAACGGTCGATGTGGAGACGCCGGAGCTCGTCGTCTTCTCGTACACGATCGCGGGTGTGGGATCGCGCGCGCTGGCCGCGCTGATCGATACCCTGATCATCTTCGGCATCATCGTCGCAATCATGCTCACGCTCGTCGGGCTCGCACCGTCGGAGTCTGGTTCTGCGGAAAAGTCTGGTGTGTTCGACGCCTGGGCGCTGGCTATCGTGTCGATCGCGATCTTCTGCGTGCTCTGGGGTTATTACATCCTCTTCGAAGGCCTGGCCGACGGACAGACGCCCGGCAAGCGGCTCCTCCGACTGCGCGTCGTTCGTGATGGTGGCTACTCGGTAACGTTCGGCGCGTCGGCAGTCCGGAATCTCATTCGGCTGGTCGACATTCAACCGTTCGGCACGTACGCGGTTGGAATGCTCAGCATCATTTTCTCGAAGCAGGGCAAGCGCCTTGGCGACGTCGTTGCCGGAACGATCGTCGTCCGTGAAGCGCTGGTGAGACAGCTCGCGCCGATCGAAGTCGACGCACCGGCCGAGGCTGCAGCGCCGCTGGAAGCGGCGCTCACCGAGGACGAATTCGTCGTGCTCGAGCGCTTCATGGATCGGCGGACAATGCTCGACGCTGACCGCCGCGTTGCTCTGGCATCCCAATTGGCGATTCGGCTCGCGAGCGCCCTGCCGGCCAACGAAGCCGGGCTCGGCGACGGAAGCGCTGATCTCGGCCGATTGGCTCGGTTGTACGATACCGAGCGCGCGGCCCGCGCCCGCGGCGCCGCCGCGCGCCAGCAGCGTGGTGCGGCTCGCGAGCGCAACGTCCTCGTGGCCACGCGTTCGCCGCGCTGGAACGCGTTCGCCGCGCGCCTGGCCGACGCACAGCGTCGCGGCCTGCGATCGTTCGGCGAGGACGGCGTGCGCGAGTTCGTCTCGGAATACCGGGATCTTGCGTCGGATATGGCGCGCCTGCGTACGGCCGCGCAGGGGCGCGAGACACCGGAACTCTTCTACCTCAGCCGATTACTCGCCGGTGCGCACAATTTGCTCTATCGCGGACGTGCCCTCACGCTGACGGACGTGGTGCGGGTCGTCGCGATCGAAGCGCCCCGGGAGGTCCGGCGCTCCTGGCGCCCGATCCTGCTCGCCGCCGCGCTGCTCTTCGGCCCGGGACTCATCGCCTACGAGGCGGTCGTTAGGCAGCCAGCGGTCGCGTCAACGTTCATCCCGTCCGGGATGCTCGACCGGGCCGAAGAGGGTGTGCGCCGGGCAAAGGAGCACACGGGCTACATACGCGATCCGGAAATCTTCAGGCCGACGATGGCGAGCCAGATCATCAGCAATAACGTGCAGGTGACTTTCGGTGTCTTCGCTGCCGGCATCACCGCGGGGATCGGCACGCTGTTCCTGCTCGTGCTGAACGGCGTCAGCCTCGGCGGCGTGATGGGGTTGTATCAGTCAAAGGGAATCATCAAGCTCATCCTCGCGTTCGTAGCGCCGCACGGCGTGCTCGAGCTGAGTGCGGTGTGTATCGCCGGTGGAGCGGGGTTCCTGCTGGCGGCAGCGCTGCTGTTGCCGGGGCGACGAACACGAAAGCGCGCGCTCGTCGAGAACAGCCAGCGCGCGATTCGCCTCGTCGCGGCCGCGGCGGTGCTGCTGCTCGTCGCCGGCTCGCTCGAGGGCTTCGTGTCGCCGATTCCGACGTGGCCGCTGAGTGCGAAGCTTGCCGTCTCTGGGGCGACATTGGTGCTGCTGGTGTTGTATCTCAGTTCTGGCCGCGAGCGCCCAACCGTGACGATTCCGACCGACGAATCGGCGGATGTGCAGGCGGAATTGTTGTCGTTGGGGTAATCGCGTGGAACGGCCGCTCAGAGCGTGCCGCGCGCCTTGATCTCCAGATACCGGTTCACGACGGCGGCCGTCATCGTGGCGGGCGAGACGTCGAGGACGGTGACGCCCGCGGCGCGCATGCGCTCCAGCGCCTCGGCGCGCGCGGTGATGAGCTCCTCGGCGGCGGCGCTTTCGTAAAGCGTTTGCTCATTTGCCGACGACGGCTTTGCGGCGACGTCGATGGCGTCGTTGCGAAGTGCGACGACGACCACCAGGTGACGTGCCGCACTCCGCGCCACGTGGGCGATGAGCGCCCGCGACGCCCGCGCGTCGATCACGTCCGTGAAGAACACCATGAGTGCACGCCGACGTTGTCGCACCGCGAGAAAACGGAACGCTGCGGCGTAATCGGGCTCGGTGAGGGTGGCCTGCACGGGAACGAGTGCATTTCGCACAGCGCGTAACGCCGGCTGGCCGCGCTGCGCCGGGACGAACGCGCGGACCTCGTCGTCGAAAACCAGCACGCCGACCCGGTCGCCTGCTCCGGCGGCGACATCAGTGAGGACCAACGCCGCGGAAAGCGCGTGTTCGAATCGCGTGAACGTGCCGGCAAGCTGCGTCATGGAACGGCCGGCGTCGATCAGGCAGAACACAGTCTGCGATTGCTCGACAGTGAACTCCCGCGTGATCGTCTTCGCTCGACGCGCGGTCGCTTTCCAGTCGATGTGCCGCGGATCGTCGCCGACCACGTACTCGCGGAGGTTCGCGAAGCTGCGCCCCTCCCCGTGTCGCCTAACGGCGCGAACACCGGCCTCGTACAGGCGATGCTGAATCGCCAATAGCCGGAAGCGGCGAACGCTCGCCACCGATGGCGTGACGAGGATCGAGTCGTCAGGAAGCCAGCGCAGCCGGCGTGCCATCAAACCGACGCGCGTGCGCACGCGCAGGGCGATCGGGCCTAATGCGAACCGCCCGCGAACCGCGCCAGCAATCGGCACGGTGAGCCGGGTGGATCCTCGTGCCGGCACGTCGAGCTCGTGAGTGACGGCGCCTCCCGCGACACCAACTGGAAGGTCGTCTTCGAGACGTGCCCGCAACGGCATGCCCCAGCGCGAGCGGACCACATACTCCCCCTCGAGATGATCGCCGATCCCGACACTCGACGGCAGCGTGCGCTCGACGGCAATGTCGTTGAAGGATGGTAGTGCGATCGCGTCGACGACGACCGCGAGGAAAAGCGCCACCGCGGTCACGAGAATGCTGACCCGGCCGATCGTTCCCGGGATGAGCCAGAGCGGTGCGAGCACCGCGACGATCAGGGCGAGCCGAGGCTCCGGAGTGAGCTGCAGCAGCAGCGGCCGCACCGTCAGCCACTCATTGGGGCGCAGGCACCCGCGATACCAAGGCGCCGAGCACGTCGTCTGGCGTCCGGCCTTCGACCTCGAGCTCCGGCGCCAGCGTGATCCGGTGCCGCAACACGCTCGCGACGCGCCCTTTGACGTCGTCCGGCACGACGTAATCTCGGGCCTCGAGCACGGCGCCGGCGCGTGCCGCGCGCATGAGAGCGACTGATGCGCGCGGCGAGGCGCCTAACGAAATCGACGTCTCACCACGGGTGGCGCGCGTGATGGCTGCGATATACTGTCGAACTTCGGGCGCGACTTTCACCCCGTCGACGAGCGTGCGAATCTGATGGGCAGCCCCGTCGCCAACCACCGTTGGCACGATGACGTCGGTGGCTCGCTCGGGATCGAAACCGGCCTCATGCTGCGCCAGCATCGCCAGCTCTGCTTCGGCCGACGGATATCCCATCACCGTCTTGAGGAGGAACCGATCGAGCTGCGCCTCAGGAAGCGGATACGTGCCCTCGTGCTCCACCGGGTTCTGCGTTGCAAAAACTGTAAACAGGGAATCGAGTGGCCGCGTGCATCCGTCGACGGTGACCTGGCGCTCCGCCATCGCCTCGAGCAGCGCCGCCTGCGTCTTGGCGGGCGCGCGATTGATCTCATCGGCGAGCAGGACGTCGGTGAATACCGGTCCAGGGTGAAACTCGAATCCCTTTGCTGGATCGCGCAACATGCTCACACCGGTGACGTCCGACGGCATGAGGTCGGGCGTGAATTGAATGCGCGCGAACTTGAGGCCAAGCGCTGCCGAGAGCGTACGAACGAGCAGCGTTTTGGCAGTGCCGGGAACGCCCTCGATGAGCAGATGGCCGCGTGCGAGAAACGCAACGAGCGCGTCTTCGATTGCCGCGTCCTGGCCAACGATGCGCGATGCCACTGCTTCGCGGACGCGCGCGAGGAGCGCCGCGCCCTCCTCGCGTGCCGCTGGTACCGGCGCGGCTCCATGGTCCGATGTGACGGTCATCTCCGCTGAGTGAGAAGTGATTCTTCGATGCGCTCGAGCGCGCCGCCCACAGCTTCGAAATCTCGTTTGCCAAGGGGGTCGGAGAGCGCGCGGCGAATGAGGGCCACCTCGTCGGCGAGCCCCGGCACCTTCGCGGCCTCCTCGAGAAAACGCGCGTCGCCCTCGGTTGCCGTTAGGCGCGCGTCGCCGCGAACACTGCGCTCGACGCGCCGACGCACGCCTCGCAAGAGACGTGAGGTCGCCGTCCGCGTGGCACCAACCCGGCTGTACGCTTGCGCCAGGGCTGTCACGTGCTCCAGGGGCGACCGGCGCTCGATGCGTTCCACGTTACGCGCCGGCAGCGTTCGCGGACCGAGAGCGAGAAGGAGTACCAATCCGCCAAGCAACGCCTGGAGAAGCATGTGTCCCGAGGCAGCCCGGGAGAGATAGCCAAAGATCGCGCGCACGGTGCCGGGATGCGCGCCGAAACCCTGATGATACTCATCGAACACGAGCGAATCGCGATGTGGTAGGCCCGCCGCGACGTACTCGAGCATGCGTACAGCAACCACGTCGATACCCCATCGACACACGCGCAGAACGTCGTTGCGCAGCAGATCGGGATCGGAGATCACGACGACTCGGCCGCGTCCTTCGGGGTATCCCGCGGCGGCCACGGAGGAAGTCTTCGACGTCGAGTCACTCCGCCGCCCTTCCGGAGCCGAGCGGGCGAAGATGACCGTGCGGGGCGGCCGCGGACCACTCCACGCCAACCGATAGAGCCGCACCGTCTGGTCCGGCCACAGAGCGAGTGCTCCGCCGTTAGGCGCTGTGTTCGAACACGCGTCGCTCGTGGACGGCTCCTCGTCGTCGGCCTTCCTGCTGTCGCTTGCCGAGTGAGCGTACCGCCGCGCCCTCAACGTGTCCGTCGCGGTGTTGCCGTCTGGTGCCTCGGCCGTTCCGGCGTCGGTCGGTTCGTAGATGCCTCCGGATAGGCCAAGTTTCAGATGCAAGGAATCGTCGAGCGCGGAGTGACCACTCATGACGTAGAGCAGGCCCGCACCGGCGCGAACACGCTCGAGTAGATGGTGCGCTTCGAGTGCACCCAGGGGCTGTGCGGGATCGAGAACGGCAACGACGGTGCCCGGACCGGCCTCTACCATACCGTCGGTCGTCCACCGCACGACATGCCAGCCCAGTCGGGAGCCAAGCTCGTAGAGCAGCCGCGCGCCCTGTGCCTCCGCCGAATAGGTAGTTAGGCGGGAATCGCCGCCGCGGCCGGTGACCATCTCTGGTGTGAGCAACGCCGCGACGACGATTAGCGTCAGGACCGCGGCGAGCGCGATCCATCGACGTCTGCGGCGCTGCCGCAGTGACTGCCCGGCGGCGTTGACGTTAGGCACGATGGGCGGCGTCACGCGGCGCGCTCGGTATCGCGCAGGCTCAGGACCGCCCGCGCTTCATCGAGGAGTGCGGCATACTCCGCGGCGTCGCACGTTCCCGTGCCGTAAATGATGCGATCATAGCGGCGACCGAACTGCCGGAAGGGCGCGTGAGCGCCGGCGCCGCGACGTCGCAGCTCACGCGCATAATCTCCGCTCGTCTTCGAATCGTGCAGCCGCACGAGTCCCTTCACGGCGAGCATCGAGGTCGTGGCGCGGTACAGGGCATGCGCGGCCTCGGTGAATTGGCCCGTCGCGGCCAAATCTTCCGCCGAGCGCCAGGGATCGGACGCCGTCGTCGCGCGCCCGCGAGCGGGCATCGATGTGCCGTCAGGAGTGGCGCGCAGTCGCGCGGCGTACAGGACGCGCGCCACAACAAGGATCACGACGACCGCCACGGCGATCGTCGCGATGAATCTGCCGTGCGGAATGCCGCCGAACCCGCCGAAGAGTCTCGAGAACGTATCGCCGATCCACTGGAGCATGCGGTCGAACAGCGATCGTGTGAGTTGGCGACGATACGGGGCTTGCTTCACGATCGCAGCCACGGTGTCGTGAATCGCCGCGCGAGGCCACACCGTCGCGAAGGGCACCTGTGGCGCGATCATCGAAGCGACGCGCTCCCTCGCTGCCTCAGGTGGGACTCGTGGCCGACGGCGCTCCCAGTGCGCCGGTCATGACCTCGATGTCGAACCCCTCCGCACGGATTCGCGCGTCGTAGTAGAGGATCATCTGCGTGATGCCCACGAGCGGATAAGCCACAACGGTGTAAACCGTTTGCAGAACGACGCTCACCGTGGTGCTGCCGACGATCCCCGCGATCACCGTTACGGCAGACGAGAGCATCACGAAAATCACGAAGATCAGCGTGAGCGTGAGCAGGATATGCCCTTTGCGATTCTTCGAGAGCACCCCTGACCGCGCAAATGCCTCGACGACGCCCCGGTTTTCGAGAACGATCAACTGATAGATGGCAAAGAAGCGGGCCAACGCGTAGAAAATCCACACCATCGCGATCACGACGCCGAGGAAAATCAGCAAACCGTTGTTCAGTCGGAGGCCGATGATCGCGGGTAGGAATCCGAGCACAAAAACGAGACCATACAAGAACGCTGCCCCGATCAGGCGAGGGACCAGCTTCACGACGTCGCGAATCACCTCAGCGAGCCCCGTGGGCCGTTCGAGATACACGTCCGACGAGAAACGACTCAACACCGCGGACATCAGCGAATATGCAAAAATGCTGACGATCACGACGACGATTGACCCGCTCACCGTCGCATTGAACGCGGCGGCGGAGCCGAGCGTCATGCCGCGCATGAAAATCAGTTGGGCGACGACGAGCGGGGCATAGGCGATGCCGGCAACGAGCACGTACTCGAGTGCGTCGCGCTTGTACAACTGAAACGCTGCATCGACGATCTCGGTGACTGACCGTGCGCGGAGTCGAAGGTCGGACATGGGCGGCGGAGGAGGAAGTCCAGCGTGCGCGACGGGGTGGCCTGAAAATGACGCAGACCACCCGGCTGGGCTAGGCGTCTCCCCAGACTTCTATTCGACTGTGACGGACTTCGCGAGGTTACGCGGCTGGTCGACGTTGAGCCCGCGTTTCACGGCTACGTAGTACGCAAGCAGCTGCAGCGGAATCACGGACAGAATCGGGTAGAGCATGTCTTCTGTCTGCGGAATCCGGATCTCGTAATCGATCAGCTTCTCCAACACGTCCTCCCGCTGGCTCGTGATGGCGATGACCTTGCCGCCGCGCGCTTTCACCTCCTGGATGTTCGATACAATCTTGTCGAACACCGAATCGTGAGGCGCCACGAACACAACCGGCATGTTCTCGTCGATGAGCGCGATCGGTCCGTGTTTCATTTCCGCCGCGGGGTAGCCCTCGGCGTGGATGTAGCTGATCTCCTTGAGCTTCAACGCGCCCTCGAGCGCGACGGGGAAATTGTACCCGCGGCCGAGATACAGGAAATTGGTCGCATTCTTGAATTGCTCGGCGAGCGCTTCGATCTCACCGGCACGATCGAGAATCGATTGGATCTGTTCAGGAAGCCGTAGCATCGCCTGTGCGATCTGGCGGCCTTTTACGACCGACATCTCGCGCAGACGGCCGAGCTTCAACGTCAGAAGCGCAAGGGCAATGACCTGGCTCGTGAATGCTTTCGTCGAGGCGACGCCGATCTCCGGGCCTGCGTGGAGATAGATGCCGCCGTCGTCCTCGCGCGCCATCGTCGAGCCGACGACGTTCACCAGACCCAGCGTGCGCGCCCCTCGCCGCTTTGCTTCTCGCATCGCGGCGAGCGTGTCGGCCGTCTCCCCAGACTGCGAGATCACGATACACAATGTGTTCTTCGTAACGAGCGGGTTGCGATAGCGGAACTCCGACGCGTACTCGACTTCCACGGGAATACGCGCCAGCTCCTCGATGTACAGCTCGCCAATGAGACCCGAGTGCCAGCTCGTCCCGCACGCCGTGATGATGATGCGGTCGAGATCGAGCATCTGCTGACGCGTGAGATTCAGTCCGCCGAGCTTCGAGAATCCTTCGTCGACGACGAGGCGACCGCGCATCGTATTCTGGATCGTCGTCGGCTGCTCAAAGATCTCCTTCAGCATGAAGTGATCGAAGCCGCCTTTCTCGATCTGATCCAGATCCCAATCGATCCGGCTCACGCCCTTCCGCACGCGCCGCGCATTGAGATCGAGCACCTCGTAGCCGTCGCGCGTCAGCACACCCATCTCGCCGTCGTCGAGATAGACGACCTGCCGCGTGTGCTGGAGAATTGCCGCGACGTCGCTGGCGACATAGAACTCGCCCTCGCCAAGGCCGAGGAGAAGCGGGCTGCCTTTGCGCGCCGCGACGATCTTGTCCGGATCGCGGCTCGAGATCACGGCAATGCCGTAGGTGCCCTCCACGAGATGCAGCGCGTCGATGACGGCGTCCTCGAGGGGATCATCGTCCATCGCCGCCTCGATGAGGTGAGCGAGCACCTCGGTGTCCGTTTCCGACTGGAACGTGTGCCCCTGCTGGATGAGCATCTGCCGCAATGCGCCGTAGTTCTCGATGATCCCGTTGTGGACGACGGCGATCGTGTTCGTGCAATCGTGCTGTGGATGCGCGTTGCACTCGTTAGGCGCGCCGTGCGTCGCCCACCGCGTATGCGCAATGCCCATCGAGCCGTGCACGGGTGTCTCTCGCACAACGGCTTCGAGCATCGAGATCTTTCCCTTTGCCTTGCGCATCTCGAGGCCCGCGCCATTCATCGTCGCGATGCCCGCGGAGTCGTAGCCGCGATATTCGAGGCGCTTCAGCCCCTCGATCAATAACGGTGTCGCGGTCTTCGGTCCGATGTAGCCGACGATTCCACACATGGAACAAAACTCCTCATGAGAACGATGAACTCTTTTCGAGGCTCGGGTCTGGACCCTAGGCCCTCACTTCAACTTCTCCAACGGCTCTCTCGCCCGCGACACCAGCTCATTCGCCTCCCGTGCCGTCGGCGCCTCGGCAATCACCCGCACGATCGGTTCGGTTCCGGACGGTCGCACATGCAGCCATCGATCCGACCATCCCAGCCGCAGCCCGTCTTGCGTATCGGCACTCGCATCCGAAAAGGCTTGACGTAACGCCGCATAAACGGAATCGAGACTCGCCGCCGGCCGATCCAGTTTGTCTTTGACGATCACGTACCGCGGCAGGTCCCCCACTATTGACGACAACGACCTGTTCTCTTCGTGCATGAGTTGCAGCGTCAACGCAGCACCGACTGGTGCGTCGCGACCCAGATGCACTTCTCGCAAAATCACCCCCCCATTCCCCTCGCCACCGATCGGAGCACCCTCGTCGCGCATGCGAATCGCGACGTTGATTTCGCCCACTGGAGCTCGCACGACTTCGGCTCCCGCCGTGCTCGCCGCGTCGTCTACTACCCGGCTCGTCGAGAGATTGGTGACTACCCTGCCGTGTCTGTGCCGGAGCACGACCCGCGCGGCGAGCGCGAGCGTGTAATCCTCACCCACCGCCCGCCCCAAGTCCGAAACGAGGGCTAGCCGATCGACATCCGGATCGACCGCAAACCCTACCGCGGCACCGCTCTCGAGCACGACCCGTTCCAGTTCACCGAGGTTCTCCGCGACTGGCTCAGGAGGACGCGGGAACCGTCCATCGGGCTCCAAATTGATCGCCGTGACCTCACATCCCAGCCGCTCGAGAAGAGCCGGCATGATGACCTTTCCGGCGCCGCGAACGCAGTCGAGCGCGACCTTGAAGCGCCTCGCGCGAATGCCCTGCACGTCGAGATAGGGAATCGAAAGGACACGGTCGAGGTGTCGCTCGGCCGCACGCTCGTCGAGTGTCACCTGCCCGAGGTGATCCCAGGTCGCGCGTGGAATGCCGCTCTCCACCAGCGCCCGCATCTCGGCTCCCTCGTGCGCCTCCAGGAAAAGTCCTGACGATCCGATGAACTTGAGCGCGTTCCACTCGATCGGGTTATGGCTGGCCGAAATCATTAGGCCGCCGGACGCGTGCAGGTCTTCGACGGCGAGCTGACACGTCGGGGTGGTCGTAAGGCCGATATCGATCACGCCACAGCCCACCGACTGTAGCGCCCCGACGGCCACACGATGGAACATCGGCCCGGAGACGCGGCTGTCGCGTCCCACGACGATCCGGCCATCCGCCTTCGGCCGACGAGCCGACCACGCTCCGAAACCTGCCGCAAAGCGCGCGATGACTTCGGGCGTCAGCGCCTCGCCGACGCGACCCCGAATTCCCGACACGCTGACCATCAAACCGTCGTTATCCGACATGCGAGAGTGCGTCCGTGGTCCGAATGTCTCCTAAACAACGGAGCGCGCGCGCAAAGCGCCGAGCAGGAAAGTAACGCTGGGTCGGCATTGTGCGTCGATTGCCAGAGTCTTCACGCACCTCTCCCAACGGATGACCGCCTCGCTCTCACCGTCCTCGAGCACCACTTCCTCGCTGCGCGCCGCGACCGGAGTGCCGTTTCGGATCAAGATGGCCGGGATCAGCGCGGCGGCGGTGATTGTCACGCTCGCGGTCGTTCTCATTCCGGTCTACGTGCTCAGCAAAGACTTGCTGACACAGGTTCTCGGCGAGCAGGTGAGCGCAGTCACGCGCAGTACCAGCGTTGCCTTGTCGGGCGACTCACTCGACCGGATCGCCGAGCACGGCGGTCAGAACACCAACGCGTATCGCCTCACCCGCACGATGCTCCAACGCATGTGGCTCGCGAACGGCGGGAGCCTCACCGACCTCGTGAACGGCGTCGCAATCGTCCGCGTCGACACCGCGCGCCGCTTCCGCTATCTCGTGCACTCCACGTGGCAGCCGGGCCAGGCGCAGTTCATCGCGACTTGGCAACCACCTTCCGGCCTGCTCGACAGCTTGCGCGCGGGCCGCGGCGGTGTGACCGAGATCTACGACGCCGGCGGCACCAAGGTACTGACCGCGGCCGCGCCGGTGCGTCGAGCCGACGGCACGTTGGCCGGCTTCGTCATCACGACACTCGGCGCCTCGGCGCTCTTCTTCAACGTGTCGCGACAGCTCCAGAGCTACATCGCTTTTCCACTTGTCGCATTCGCCATCGCCGTCATCTTCGCGTACTGGGGCGCCGCACGCCTAACGGGTGGCATCATCGCCATCGCCGAGCATGCGGACGCCGTCGCGTCGGGCACTCTTCGGCACGATCTCGAGTTCTCGTCAGGCGACGAGGTCGGCGCGCTCGCCGACTCCTTCCGTCGCATGAGCACCAGCCTGCGCGCGCTGCTGCTGGAGATCGAGACCGGCGCCTCCGAGGTCGCCGCGACCGCGGAGCAGCTCGCCGCCGGCGCACAGCAGATGACGGCATCGACCGACCAGGTTGCCGGTGCCGCGCACTCCATTGCCCAATCGGCGACGGTGCAGACGAAGGGAATCAACACCGCCGTCGATGCGTCGACACGCGTCGCCGATCGCGCGTTCGCGGTCGCCGGTCACGCGCGCAGCGCGCAGTCCGCCGCGGATGTCGTCGCCCGCTCGGCCCGGCGCGGCGTCTCTGCGGCCGAGCAGGCGCTCGAGAGCATGAGTGCGATTGCTCGCGTGACAAAGGACGCCGTCCCCGCCGTCAACGAGCTCGGTGAGAAATCGCAGCGCATCGGTAAGATCACGGACGCGATTGGCGCCATCGCGCGTCAGACGAACCTGCTCGCACTCAATGCAGCCATCGAAGCGTCGCGCGCGGGCGAACACGGCAAAGGGTTCGCCGTCGTCGCCGACGAAGTGCGCAAGCTCGCCGGGGAGAGCGCACGCGCTCTGGACACGATTCGCAAACTCGCAACCGAGATCAGAAACGCCGCCATCCGCACCGAGGAGCACATCGGTCAGGTGAGTGACCGCGTCGCCGAGGGCGAATCGGTCATCCGCGCGTCATCGGTGGCCCTCGGGCAGATCTCACGTGAGATCGAAGCCAGCCGGAGCGCGGTCGATCTCATCGTTGCTTCGGCCGACGCGCAGCGCGAAGAGGCTGCCGCATTGGCAAAGGAGATCGAGAGCATCGCCGTGGTCGCCGAGCAGAATGCCGCCACGTCGCAGGAGGTGAGCGCCGTCGTCCAACAACAGACGGCGTCGATGACGGCCGTGGCCTCGTCGAGCCAGCACCTCGCCGCGATCGCCGAGCGCCTCAAGGGCTCGATGACCCAATTCAATCTCTGATTGGGAATTCCGTGAGTCGTTATGCAGTCCGCGTCGGCGTCCTGGTGTTCGCCGCACTTTCTGCCGGTTGCGACGACGCGTCGAACCTCGCCGATCATATCGCTGGCCACCGTGCGTCTCCGTTCGCGCTCTTCGGTCGCGACGACATGCGCGCGGGATTGCGTTTTGACGTGCTCCGCCACGCCGCCAAGAAGGAGTCCACGAAGCAGTACGAATGCGTTGGGCTCTGGGCGAGAGCGCAGCGCTGTTCCGTGCCGATCGAATCCGGCATGCTCTCGGCGGTCGTGGACAGCACCGGACACGTCATCCGGCTCCTGGCGTTCACGGACCCGATTCTTCGTAACGGACTCAATGTGCACGGTCAGCTGATCTATCGAGATGTCGTGCGCGACACACGCGCCGCGTGGGATTCAGTAGGCTCGTCGCACGTCGACGACAGCGATCCTGCGGCGCCGCAGATGCGCTGGCTCGATCGAAGCAGCCGATGGGGTAGCTCATTGTGGTACTCGCGCGCGCATCGGGCAGACGTGCCCCGCTCGTCAGGCCTCACGCTCACGACGGAGATGGCGATGACGCTGCCCGAGAGCATCGGCGTCACCGACCTGCCGGCCTATGCGGTGTTCGTCCAGCGCCAGCCGACGCCGCCTGGGGTGCCAGAAGCGACAGCGACCGCGCGCAGAGACAGCACGCCCCTACGACCGCCGATTCCCGACGAGATCCTAACGATGCTGCGTTCGGATCTTCGTGCCGTGGCGATCGCCGAGGAGGAAGCTGTCCATCAGACGGGGCGCTACGTAACGCGTCTCGACAGCTTGCACATCACGCGCACCGCCGGCGTCACGCTCGAGTTGCTGCGCTCGACGCCCGATGGCTGGAGCGCCGTTGCCAGCCACCCCGGTCTCCCGGGACTGACCTGCGTCCTGTTCGCCGGCAATGTCGACAACCCGCCGTCGACGCAGAAGGAACGTCGTCGCGCCCCCACCGGCGAAATCGCATGCGACAGACCGTGATTTAGAGAGGGAGTTCGAGCGGCGTCGTCGACAGTTCGCGTCCGTCGCATCAGACAAGAGCGATTTTCGCTCCACCTGTAACCGCGGCGAACTGTCCGGTATTCCGCGGCAACAGAACGAGATCACCGCTGCGCACCGCCTGTTCGACCGCCGTAACGACTTGCTCGTCGAACTGTGTGCCCGCGTTGTGTCGCAGCTCCGCCAGCGCTTCCTCCAGCGACAACTCGTTCCCGCGATAGGGTCGACCGCTCGTCATCGCATCGATCGCGTCCGCGACGGCAACGATGCGCGCCTCGAGAGGAATCGCGTCGCCCGAGAGCCCATCGGGCACGCCCCGACCATCCATTCGCTCGTGATGCGAGCGAACGATGTTGAGCGCAATCGGCGCGTCGCCTAACAGCGGGGCGAGAATTCGCCAGCCGACGAGCGGGTGAATCATGATGTGCTCGTACTCCTTGTCGGTGAGCTTCTCGGTCTTGTTCAACACCGCTTCGCGCACGCCGATCTTCCCGATGTCGTGCACGTGACCGCCGAGCTCGATCTGCCGCACCACTTCGTCGTCGAGCTGGAGCGTTCGCGCGAGGATCGATGAGTATTGACTAACGCGGACCGAATGACCGCGCGTGTACGGATCTTTGAGCTCGAGCGCCTCCGCCAACGCCTGTACGCCCGCGAGGAACATCTGCTCGAGGCGGCTCGCCTGCGCTTCGACGCGAACCCTCAGCCGTTCCTGGAAATGACGATTTTCGAGAATTAATCGCCGTCGATCCATGGCTTGCGAGACGCGCGCGCGTACTTCCTCGAGATGAAAAGGCTTTGTCAGGTAGTCCATCGCGCCTCCCGACAAGCAGTTGACGGCTGCTTGCACGTCGGGGACCGCGGTGATCATCACGATCGCAACGTCTGCATGAAGGTTGCGCACGTGGCGCAGAAGCTCCATGCCATCCATCCCCGGCATGCGCAGATCCGTGAGCATGAGCGAGAATGGGTAGCGACGCAGTTGCTCGAGTGCTTCATGTCCGTTCGCCGCCTCAACGCACCGAAAGCCGTCTCTGCGCATGATGTGCATCAAAACCTGACGCAACCGCTCTTCGTCATCGACGATGAGACAGTACGGCGCATTGATGACGGCCGCGGCGGCGGCGCTCATGGCTCGTCCGTTGCCGTCGCCGGGACTATCTTCAGAGCGACATTCAGCAAACGAGCTTGCCCATGACTCGCGTCTTCGACGAGGATCTCTCCCCCGGTTTCGGCACGCGCGCCATTCACGCTGGCCAGCGTCCGGAGCCGCTCGCGGGCGCGATCATGACGCCCGTCTACCTCACGTCGACGTACGTGCAGGACGCGTTGGGCGAGCATAAAGGCTATGAGTACGCCCGCGGGAAGAACCCGACGCGGGAGGCATTCGAGCGCAACGTCGCTTCTCTCGAGGGCGGCCGGCACGGCTTCGCATTCGCCAGCGGCATGGGCTGTCTCGATTCGATCATGAAGCTGTTCCGTTCCGGCGACCACATCATCTGCGCTGAGAACGTATATGGCGGGACGTTCCGTCTTTTTGATCGCGTACTTCAGCACTTTGGGCTTGCCTTCAGCTACGTGGACACCCGCGATGCTCAGCGCGTCGCCGATGCGGTACGACCGAACACGCGAGCGATTCTCGTCGAGACTCCGACGAATCCGCTCATGCGCATTACAGATCTGACCGCCGTTGGTACGATCGCGCTGAAGGCTGGTGCACTACTCATCGTCGACAACACGTTTTCCTCGCCCTATTTCCAGCGCCCGTTCCAGTTCGGCGCTGACATCGTGTACCACTCGACGACCAAGTATTTGAATGGGCACAGCGACATGATCGGCGGAATCGCGATCGTCACCGACGATGAGCTCGCTGCCAAGTTCGAGTTCATTCAAAACGCGGCCGGCGCTGTTGCGGGTCCGTTCGACGCCTGGCTCGCACTTCGCGGCACGAAGACGCTGCATCTTCGCATGCGGCAGCACGATGCCAATGGCCGGCGGATCGCGGACTGGCTCGTTGAGCAGATCGGCCCGGACAAGGTCTATTACGCCGGACTACCAAGCCATCCACAGCATGAGCTCGCGAAGCGACAGATGACGGGCTTTGGCGGGATGATCAGCATCGAGCTCGGCACGCGCGAGCGAGCGGCACACCTCCTCGGTCACGTGAAAGTGTTCTCTCTTGCGGAGTCGCTCGGCGGTGTCGAATCTCTGATCAGTCACCCCGCGTCGATGACCCACGCGTCGGTACCACCAGAGATGCGTGCGAAACTCGGTATCACCGATGGTCTCGTTCGTCTTTCTTGCGGTGTCGAAGATGTCGAAGATCTGCTGGCGGATCTGCAACACGGCTTCGAGGCTATCCCTAGAGCGAAGGGCGGTTCGAGCCGCGAGCAGGTCGCTGCCGATTGATTATGCGTAACTCTGGCTGTTCTGGGGCCGTAGGGGCTCTGTCTGGCACCTGGCACCCTATCATCGAGCCCTGGCTCCTAGGCCCAAGCCCTTAGCCCCTTTTCACATGCCTCGCGTCAACCTCACGCAAATCTCCTCGCGCGCCTGGGAGCATCCGGCCGACCGCGCCGCGCTCAACACCCTCCGGGCCATCCCCGGCTTCGACGAAGTCGTGCGCAAGGTCGCTGGCTTCTTCGGTGAACGCGGCATCCGACAACTCTTTCTCGCGAATGCCGTGCGAGTGAGCCCGCGGCAGCGACCGCGTCTGAATCAGATCTACACCGAGGTGCTCGAGACCCTCGATTGGCCGACGCGGCCACAACTCTATGTCACGCAGACGCCCTTCGTGAATGCCGGCGCCGTCGGCTTCGATGACCCGTTCATCATCATGAATTCGGGGACTATCGACACGCTCAATGAAGAAGAGCAGCGTTTCATACTCGCTCACGAGCTCGGGCACATCATGAGCGGCCATGTCACATACGTGACGATCGCGATCATCCTCCTCAATTTCGGCGTGCGCAACTTGCCGTTCCTCGCGGGCATGGCGCTGCTGCCGATCGAGCTCGCGCTCTTCGAGTGGTACCGCAAGAGTGAGCTGTCCTGCGACCGCGCGGGTTTGCTTGGGGTGCAGGACCTCAACATCGCGATGGGCACGTTTATGAGGCTCGCCGGTGGCAAACCAGGCAACGATGAGGTGAGCCTCGAGGAGTTCATGACGCAAGCGGAAGAATACGAGACTGGCGGGGGCGCATGGGACACGGTGCTAAAGTTGCTCAACACCGCCTTCCGTTCGCATCCGTTCAACACGGTGCGGGCGTCCGAGCTGCTCAGGTGGCAACGCAGCGGGCAGTACGACAAGATCATCGCCGGCGATTATCTGCGCCGTGGCGACGAAGGGAGCCAGCCGCTGAGCGAAGATTACGTCGACGCCGCGGGCTACTACGGCGCCAAGACGCGCGAGACCTTCCAGCAATTCGGTGACGCATTCAGTCGCGCCCGCGACGCATTCAACAACGCCTGGAAGTCGAATAAGTGAAAGTTCTGATTGTCGGGGGCGGCGGTCGCGAGCATGCTCTGGCGTGGGCCTTCAAGAGAGACAACCCAGCACTTACGCTCTACGCCGCCCCCGGCAATCCAGGCATCGCCAAACTGGCGACATGCCTCCCCATCCCCACGAGCGAGTTCGACGATCTCGTTAGGTTCGCGCGACAGGAAAACGTCACGCTCACCGTCGTCGGACCGGAAGCGCCACTGGCTGGCGGTATCGTCGACCGATTCCGCGCGGAAGGGCTGTCGATTTTCGGTCCGACTCGTCAGGCGGCGCAGATCGAGACCTCGAAGGCGTTCAGCAAGCAGCTGATGCTCGATGCGGGCGTCCCCACGGCACGCGCACTCACGTGTACCGATGTTGCTCGCGCGCGCGGTGCGGCGCGCGAGTTGGGCGCGCCCGTTGTGATCAAGGCCTCAGGACTGGCCGCTGGGAAAGGCGTTATCGTCTGCGAAACAATCGAGGAAGCTGACCGCGCCATCGACGAGATGCTGGTGCAACGCACATTCGGCATCGCGGGGAGCGAGCTCCTCGTCGAGGAATTCATGCAGGGCGAGGAGATCTCCGTCTTCGCGATCACGAATGGCGAGTGGCTCGTGCCCATGGTCCCGGCGCAGGACCACAAGCGTCTGCTCGCTGGCGATCATGGCCCCAACACCGGCGGTATGGGTGCGTACGCGCCCGTGACAGCCCTCCGCGGCGAAGCTCAGCGCGAAATCGTCGACACGATCCTACGTCCGACGCTCGACGCGTTGCGGTCGCGCGGAGTGCGATTCACTGGATTGCTGTACGGCGGCTTGATGCTCACGCCCGATGGCCCGAAGGTCGTCGAGTTCAACTGTAGATTTGGTGATCCCGAGACACAGGCCATTCTGCCGGTGACTTCCTCGGAAGGATCACTCGTCGAGATCATGCTCGCCGCAGCGACGGATAGCGAGGCGCCTGACGAGGATCTGCTGAGCTTCGCTAACGGCCATGCCGTCACCACCGTCATCGCAAGCGCCGGCTACCCTGACCAACCGCGTATCGGCGATGCGATCTCGATGCCACGAGCTCCTGAAGGCGCGATCGTCTTCCACGCGGGCACAAAACAGGGATCAGACGGCGCGCTTGTGACCAACGGCGGCCGAGTCCTCGCCGTCACGGGACACGCGACCACGTTCGAAGAGGCACAGCGAATCAGTCGCGAGTATGCCTCACGAGTAGAGTTCGAAGGCATGCAATTCCGGGACGACATTGGGTGGCGCGAGCTCGCGCGTTTGACGGCGGCGGGCCATGCCGGAGCTACCTGAGACCGAAACGATCGCGCGCGATCTCGATCGTGACGTGAGCGGCGCCCGGATCACCGGTGTCGTCGTCAAGAAAGCGGATGTGCTCCGTGAAGTCTCGGCGCGGGAACTGGCCAAGCGTCTCACTGGCACAAGTATCACGCGTGGCTGGCGTCGCGCGAAGCTCGTCGTGCTCGACCTCTCCTCGGGTGATCACCTCGTCGTGCAGCCGCGGTTCACCGGCGCCCTGCTGATCGACGCGGGCAATCTTCCAGATCGCGAGAAGAAATATTCCACCGTCGAGTTCGAGCTCCACGACGGCCGCTCTCTTCACTACCGCGACATCCGTAGGCTCGGCACCGTCGCACTCATGCGCCACGCTCGATTCGAGCGCTACTCGTCCGCGCTCGGCATCGAACCACTTGACCCGGCGTTCACGGCCGAGCATCTATCGGTCCTTCTTCGGGGATCTCGACAGGCCGTAAAGAAGGTCCTGATGGATCAGCGCGAGGTGGTGGGCATCGGAAACATCTACGCGAACGAAGCATTGTGGCGTGCGGGAATCGATCCATCGCGCGCCGCGAACCGCCTCATCCCCGAGGAGGCCGCTCGTCTCCACTCCGGCATCGTGGACGTCCTCACCGAGTCGATCGCGGCGCGCGGCACCAGTTTCCGTGACTACCGTGACGCGAGCGGCGAGCGCGGTGGGTTCGTCGAGCGCCTCGCCGTGTACGGCCGCGCCGGTGAGCCGTGTCCTCGCTGCGCTGCCCGGCTGGTCGGCACGCATGCTATCGATGGACGGATGACCGTGCTGTGCGCCCGCTGCCAAAGTTAGAGCTCCTTCGCGCTCCTACGTCCGACGCGCAGCTCGGCGTCATGCAGGACGACGTGCGCGGCCGCGCCGAGAACCGGCCGGGAGTTTATCGAATGCTCACGGCGGGCGGCGAGGTCGTGTACGTCGGTAAGTCGAAGCAGCTGCGAACGCGTCTCCTCAGCTATTTTCGCTGCGCCTTCCCCGAGGAGAAAGGCGCGCGCATTCTGCGCGAGGCCGATCGCATCGAGTGGGACTACACGCCGAGCGAGTTCGCGGCGTTGCTCGAGGAGCTGCGACAGATCAAGCGCCTGCGTCCACGATTCAACGTGGCGATGAAGCGCGATGGGCGGAACTTCTGCTTTCTCAAGCTCACCAAGGGATCGGCGCCGAAATTTCTGGTTGTTCGCGGGCCGAGCAACGACGATGCATCGATCTATTACGGGCCGTTCCAGGGTGCGCAACGCGTTGGCGACGCCGTTCGTGAGCTGAACGACGTGCTCGGATTGCGCGATTGCGCAAACGATCAGGGGATGCACTTCGCCGATCAACCGGAATTGTTCAGCATCTTTCCGCGGACGCCCGGCTGCATTCGCTTCGAGGTGAAGAAGTGTGTCGGTCCCTGCGTCGGCGGTTGTACCGCACGGCAGTATCAGGAACGCGTGAAATTGGCGCGCGCGTTTCTGGACGGCGATGACGACGGGCCGATCGAAACGTTGCGCGTGGAGATGGAAGGAGCGAGCGAGCGGCTGGAATTCGAGCGCGCCGCGTCACTGCGCGATAAGCTCCATCGGCTCGAGTCGCTCAAGGAACAATTTTTTCGACTGAAATTTGCCGTCGAGACGCTCTCGTTCGTCTATCCAGTACCAGGGCATGACGGTGCAGATCGCCTGTATCTGATTCGTCGCGGGCGCGTGCGCGCGGAGATGGACTTACCGCGGTCCGGCGACGATCAGGCACGACTGACGTCTCTCGTAGAGCAGGTCTTTTCGCCCGCCGAGCGCCAGACGTCACAGGTCCCGACTCACGAGATCGATGAGTTGCTGCTCCTGTCGAGTTGGTTTCGCCGATTTCCGGCGGAATTGAAGCGAACGCGCGCACCGTCCCTTGGCCTGTCTTCTGCATTGCGTCGTCTCGTACGAACCGCCGCGCGCAGCGGCAGCGACCCTCGGAGCGACGATGGCAACGACGTGGCAGCCGATCACTCTCGTGCAGTGCATCAGCCTGCGCCCGTGGCTGGTCTATCCAGGCTCTGACGAGTCTGGCGGTTGCCACGACCTCACGCTCGGGAAGATCTACGAGATGATGGGCCTCGAAGCGGACGGCGCGTTCTACCGCATCATCGACGATTCGGGCGGCGACTACCTGTACCCCGTCTCACACTTCCGCGTCGTATAGCGCTGGTCCGGCGGCGAGAAGGAGTACGGGGGCTACGTCCTCTAATCAACTCGCAGGTCGATGATCCGCACGCTCGCTACACCGCGAGCGATAGTGAGCACACCCACGCTCGGCATCAGCCTGAATCGGCGTTGTCCAGCCGCCCCCGGATTCACGACTAATCGTCCACCCAAATCGACGATCTTCTGCTGGTGCGTGTGTCCATAGACGATCACGTCGGCGTCATACTTCGCTAACAGGCGCTCCGGCGTCGGGCTGCCCAGCTCGTGACCATGGCTGACATGCACCCGAACACCGGCAATCATCCGCTCGATCGACTGACGCAGCCGCGGGTCGTCGGTCGGATCAGTGTTCCCATACACTGCGTCGACCGGTGCGATCGCGCTGAGCTCTGCGAGCACGCCATCGCCAACATCACCGGCGTGCAGGATCAACTCGACGCCATCGAGCGCACTGAACACATCCGGCCTAACGAGCCCGTGCGTGTCCGAGATCAAGCCGATGTGGTGAGTGCCCTCGTCCACTAGCGTCGACGGCGTGGTGGTCGAGCGCTCTCCGTTCCGCCCTCGCCCCACCGTCGCACCAGCTCGTGCTCCACACCGAGATGATCGAGTACACGTGCGACGACGAAATCGACTAACTCGTCGATCGTCGTCGGACGGTGATAGAAACCCGGTGAGGCCGGCAGCACCACCGCCCCGGCACGGGTCACGCGCAGCATGTTCTCGAGGTGGATCGCGTTGAGCGGTGATTCGCGCGGTACGAGCACCAACGGTCGACGTTCTTTGAGCGCGACGTCAGCCGCACGCTCGACCAATGACCGCGACGCACCGACGCTGATCGCCGACAACGTTCCCATCGAACACGGACAGATCACCATTCCTGCATTGAGCGCCGAGCCCGACGCGGGCGCCGCGCCGCGATCGGCATCATCGAAGAGCGTTACGTGCTCATCCCAGCCACTCGCGCCCGCGCGCGCGCGAAGCTGGTCCGCTGACTTCACTCCGCATTCGGTCTCGAGCAGGCGCAACCCGTGACTCGAGATCACGAGCTGCACGGCACGTCGAGCCCTGATGAGCTGTTCCAGCAGCCGAATGGCGTACGGCGCGCCGGACGCCCCGGTGATCGCAAACACGATCGGGCACTCGGCTGCCATTGGTCTATCGTCTCCAGCCCAACAGCAGCAACGGCCGGATTCGTTCGGCGAGCACGAAGAACAGGAGCGTGATGCTGAGCATGCCGTTCATCATGAAGAATGCGGCGTCGAGCTTCGCGAGATTTCCGGGATGCACGAGCGAATGTTCGTAGAGGAGAATCGCCGCCGCGATGGCCAGGCCGCACCAGTACAAGACGCCGAGGTGCGCTCCGAAGCCGGTCAGCGCCAATGCCGCAATCGTCAGAACATGCAGCGAGCGCGCGATATAGATCGCCGAACGCTCGCCCACTGCGGCGGGAATGGAATGCAGTGCGTGCGCACGGTCGAAACCCTCGTCAGGCAGCGCGTACAGAATGTCGAATCCGCCCACCCACGTCGTGACCGCGGCCGCCAGCGCGATGAGCACCCACCACGGCCTGCTCCAGCTGCCGGCAACCGCGAGGTAACCGCCGACCGGCGCAATGCCGAGCCCAGCGCCGAGTACGAGATGCGACCATCGCGTGAATCGCTTGGTGAAGCTGTAGCCGAGCACCCACAGCACCGCGAGCGGCGAGAGAAACAGGCACAATGGATTCAGCGCCGCCGCACAGACGACGAAGACCGCGATCGACACGACGACGGAGACCCAGGCTTCCTGCACCGACAATACGCCGCGTGGCAGCTCGCGCATCGCCGTGCGTGGATTCTTTGCGTCGATGTGACGGTCGACGATCCGATTGAACGCCATCGCCGCGAACCGCGCCGCGGTGAACGCGAGCACGACCCAGCCGATGTCCGCGAGTCGCAACCGATGTCGATACGAAGCCAGCACGACGCCGATCAGCGCGAACGGTAGCGCGAAGACCGTGTGCGGCAGCCTAACGAGGTTGACGAACGCGACGAACCGGGACGTCCCGCTGAACGTTTGCCCTTCCTGCGCGCGACCGATCATGGGCGCTCTCCCCCTCCCGCTTTCCCGGCCCGTTCCGCATCCACTCCAAGCTCACTCCACATTCGATCCACTCGGCGCTTCGTCTCGTCGTCCATCGTGATCACGTCTGGCCATTCGCGCACGAAGCCCTCCTCGGGCAGCTTTCGCGTCGCGTCGAGACCCATCTTCGATCCATACGTGAAGGCGCGACTCGAGTGATCGAGCACGTCCATCGGCCCCATTGTAAAGCGCGCGTCACGCTGCGGATCGATGTTGTTGAGAGCGACCCACCATGCCTCACGCGGATCGCGCACGTTGACCCAGCCGTCGACGATGATCAGGACCTTGGCGAGCGACATCAGCCCCTGGCCCCAGAGCGCATTCATGACCTTGTATGCCTGACCCGGATACTCCTTCTTGATCGAAACAAATACGAGATTGTGAAAGATCCCCTCGGCCGGCATGTGATAGTCGACGATTTCCGGAATCGTCAGCTTGAGCAACGGCAGAAAAATTCGTTCGGTCGCGTGCCCGAGATAGAAATCCTCCATCGGCGGACGGCCAACAATCGTGCAGGGAAAGATCGGCTCTTTCCGCATCGTGACCGCGGTGATGTGTACTTGCGGATATAGATCGGCAAGCGAGTAAAAGCCCGTGTGGTCGCCGAACGGCCCCTCGGTTACGAGCGGCTCGGCGGGGTCGATGTATCCCTCGAGCACGAAGTCGGCCTCGGCGGGAACCTCGAGATCACAGGTGACGGCCTTCGCGAGCGAAACGGGCTTGCCGCGTACAAACCCAGCGAACAGAAACTCGTCGACGGTCGGCGGGAGTGGTGCGCTCGCCGAGTACATCGAGGGGGGATCCGCGCCGAGCGCGATGCAGACATGCATTCGCTCGCCGCGTTCAGCCATCTCGCGCCAATGTGCCGCACCAACTTTGTGACGCTGCCAATGCATCGCAAGCGTCGTCTTGCCCGTCTGCATGATGCGATACATCCCGACATTCCGGATGCCGCGCCTCGGATCGCGTGTGATGACCATCGGGAACGTGATGTAGGCGCCCCCATCGTCGGGCCAGCACTTCATCAACGGTAGCCGATCGATATCCACGTCTGCGTCGCGCCAGACGACCTCCTGGCAAGGCGGCGTTCCCGAACGCACACGCGGTGGAAACCGGCCCGCCTCGAGAAGACGCGGCAGCAGCGCGAGCTTCGCGACGAAGCCCTCGGGAACTTTCAATTCGAGCAAGCTCGTTATACGCGCGCCGATTTCATCGAGGTCGCGCACGCCGAGGCTCGTCGCCATGCGGTGCATGGATCCGAAGAGGTTGATGGCAACGGGGTAATCCGATCGCTCGCCACTCATCAGTACGGGGTGCTCGAAGAGGATGGCGCGGCCGCCGTCAGGTTGTTTCATGACGCGATCCGCGATTTCACATGCCTCGCGGTCGAGCGACACTGGCCTCGTAATGCGAACCAGCTCTCCAGCGGCATCGAGCGATTCGACGAACGCTCTCAGCGTATCGAGGGTCACGGGCAATTCATTTCTGGCCGACGTGGATCGCCGCGATGCCAAACGAGAGCGACGTCCAATGCACGTTCGCGAAGCCCGCCGCGCGCATGCGCGCGGCCAGCTCCTCCTCCGCCGGAAACTGAGCAACCGACGCAGGTAGATATCGATAAGCGGTGCGATGCCCACTCACGATCCCGCCGATAAAGGGAAGCACCCGATGGAAGTACAAGTGATAGACGGCCCGCATCACCGGATTCCGGGGCGTCGTGAATTCAAGAATCACGAAGCGAGCTCCCCCGCCAAGCACGCGATGCACCTCTCGCAGTGAAACGTCGAGATCACTCACATTTCTAATACCGAAAGCGACAATCGCGCCGGCGGTGCTATTGCTGGCGAGTGGGAGATCGAGTGCGTCCGCCACGAGTGGCGAGATCGCGCGCGAGACTTTCTCGCTTCCCGCGCGCAGCATTGGCTCGGCGAAGTCGGCGCCGACGACGCGCCCCAGGAACCCTGGCTGGCCTGCCAGGGCTGCCGCGACGTCGAGAGTGCCCGCGCAGAGATCGAGATAGGTCGCGGCCGGCGCAGACCGCCAATTCAGCGCCGCAATTGCGCGCCGGCGCCAGAGCCGATCGATATTGAAGCTGAGGAGGTGGTTGAGAAGATCGTATCGCGGCGCGATGGCCGAAAACATCCCGCGGACGAAATCGCGCTTCGTCTCGCGATCGGCAGTCAATACAGCATGCTCGGTCGCCATTTGGTTGATCGGCATCGACCAAAGTTCACCCGTGCCGTAGACGCAAGCAAGCGCGCCAACGCACTCTCGCGCTGGATGCCGGATCACCGCGATCTTACTTTCACCTCGGATGACCACGGCGCTCGATCTCACCAACCTGCCGGACGCGGACGTCGTTGCCCTCGCGCAAGCAGGGCGCGAGGCCGCATTCCGCGAGCTGATTCGCCGTTATGAGCGTCCGGTGTTTTCGCTGATCTATCGCATGATTCGCGACCGCGAGCTCGCCGAGGATCTCGCTCAGGACACGTTCATCAAAGTCCTGAATCACATCGATCGCTACCGGCCGGAGTTCAAACTCTCGAGTTGGTTGTTCAAGATTGCGAACAACGTCGCCATCGATCACCTGCGGCGACGGCAGCTCGATACGATCAGTATGGACGGCTCGCCGCACGCAGCAACGGCCGACGCAATCGAATCGACTTCATTCGAGATCACGGTCCCTCAGGAATCGCCGCTCGATGAGCTCGAGGCCAAGGAGCTGGGATCGGCGATCGAGCAAGCGATCGCCCAGCTTCGTCCCGAGTATCGATCCTGCATACTGCTGCGTCACGTGGAGGGACGCTCCTACGAGGAGATCGCGACGACCCTCGATCTTCCCCTCGGTACGGTGAAGACCTACATCCATCGCGCGCGGCACGAGCTCAGGCGCGCATTGGAGCACCTGAAGACGGAGGATTAGGACTCCATGTCGCCTCGAAAAAAGTTCCACGTTTTCGGTGAGGTCTGTGCGCCCCCTCACTGTCCTTCGAGCAGTGCAATTTTGCCGCGAAAATTCCGTGTTCTTGCCTGAAACCCATCCGCACGCCAGCGCGTAAACCTCTCCGTGAATCACCGTCATCTTCTCCCGACTGAGATCGACCTCCTCCTCGATGACGAGGAGGGTTTTGGCGTTGCCCCCCTCAAGGCTCACGTTCGTTCGTGCCCGGACTGCACCGCCCGTCTCGAGGATGCCCGACTCGTCACCGATGCCGTCGAGGAGCTCGAGCACTTCGCGCCCTCCTTCAGCTTTGCCGACGCTGTTATGACGCAGGTCCCGGTCTTCGTGCCTTGGCACGTCGCGGCTCGGGACGCCGTCAAGGGCTGGATGCCCGGGTCGCGTCCGGCGCGCGTGGCTGCCCTCGCCGTGGCGACGTCCGTTGCCTCGGTACTCACCGTCGCGATTCTCTGGATCGCCACCCAGACCGATCTGCTCGTCTTCGCATCTGGTGTTGCGGGAAGTCGCCTACGTGAGCTCGTGATGGACGGTGGACGGGAGGCGGTGGCTAGCCTGTTCGGATCACAGACCCTTTCCCTCGCGGCGCAAGCTGGTAGTGTGGGGATATTCCTATTGTTCGGCGGATTCCTGGCCATTGTCGCGATGGCAGCGTTCGGTCTGCAGAGGATGGCCCTCGCTTCGAGCCGAAGGCGGGCATAGTCATGGGGCGTTCCATCAGCGCGGTAGCGACCTCGCACGTCGTCGCGCTCGCGCTCGTTGGCGTATGCGCATCGGTCGCGGCGGCGCAGTCCGCTGCGACCACGCGAACGGCCGGTCCCGCCGCAGCCTCGCAAGGTCAATCGCAGCAGCCCCTCAGCGAGCGACTCCGTCGACAGATCGAGCAGATGCGCGCCCGGCCCGAGGGCAGTCGTTTTCCGCCCGCCGACAGCTTTACCGTTGGTCCGCGCGCGATCACGCAGACCGCTCCTGCGAGCGGTCGTATTGCTATTGCGGACGGATCGCTCGACGTCTCCGGTCGCGTGGATGGAAGCGCCTACGTCCTCAACGGCGACATCGTTGTTCACAGCGGCGGCGTTATCACTGGTGATGCCGTCTCGATCGGCGGTCGTGTGCTGATCGATGGCGGTCAGATCGACGGGGAGCGTGTCACGCTGAGCGCGGCCCCAACCGAACCGGTGCGCGCCGCGCAGCAGAGCGTTCCGCTCACCACGTGGCAGTCGATCAAGCTGGTGCTCGGTTGGTTCGCCGTTCTCGTGATCATCGGGCTCGGTGTGCTGATCTTCGCGGAGCCGCACATGGACGGCGTCGTCGAGGCAATGGAGGGCAGCTTCGCCAAGGCGTTCTGGCTGGGCGTGCTCGGCGAGATCATGGCGCTTCCAGTCCTTGCGTTGCTTGTCGTTGGCCTCATCCTCACTCTGCTCGGAATCCTGCTCGTTCCCTTCGCAATCGTTGCGTACGGTATCGCGCTCGCGGGCTTGCTCGCGCTCGGATTCCTCGCGGTCGCTCGACTGACGGGGAGTTTCTGGGCCCGCTCCGATGCGACGTCGTCGAACACGCCACGTGGGGCCAATCTGCGCGCCCTGTTCATCGGGCTCGTGCTGTACATGGGGCTCTGGTTGCTCGCGGCCCTCTTTACCTGGCAACCGGTTGCCGGCGCCATCCTTCGAGGCATCGCGCTCGCCGTGAGCTGGGTAGCGGTCACGGTTGGCCTCGGCGCCGCGTTGCTCTCGCGAGCAGGTACCAAGCATCTTGGCGTGCGCCCTCGTGGCGCAGCCGCGGCTCGACGGCCGGCGCCAGACGACCTCGCATGGCAGACGCCGACGCCGGTCACAGGAGTCACCGCCGCCCGTCGGCCAGCGACCGCAGTGAAGGACGCCTAGTGCGCGCTGCCGCTCGGCTCATGCCCGCACTCGCGATGTTGGCGATACCTCTGACCTCGTCGCCGGCGCAATCGTGGCGTACGGTCGAATCGGCCCGGCAACTTCGTGATTCGGTGCAGCACAAAGTGCGCGTCCAGTACGGCGCCGGCCGTATCGACGTCGGCGCTACCAACGCCCCCGTGCTTTACTCGATGTCGTTGCGCTACGACGAAGCGACGACGACTCCGATTCACCTCTACGATGCCGCGGCGCACACGCTGACCCTCGGCGTCGATGGTGAATCCGGGCACTTCGGCCGCAACATGGGCGACAAGTCGAAGGGTGAGATGCGGCTTTCGTTGTCGCGTGCTGTCCCGATCGATCTTGGATTGGAGCTTGGCGCGACAAAAGCGTCATTGGATCTCGGCGGGTTGAGTCTTACGGGGTTGCGTCTCGACTCTGGTGCGAGCGAGACCGTGCTCGATTTCTCGACGCCGAATCTCTCCCGCATGCGCTCAATCGAGATCGATGTGGGCGCGGCCAGTTTCGAGGCAAGAAACCTCGGGAACGCAAACGCGTCTCGAGTACATGTCGAGGGCGGCGTCGGGAGCGTGGAGCTGGACTTCGGCGGACAGTGGACGCAGGACATGTCGGTCGACGCCGATCTCGCGTTAGGCAAGCTGACCCTGCACGTGCCGCGTGACGTTGGCGTCCGCGTGGAAGTGCAGAAATTCCTTGCCTCCTTCGATCAACAGGGCCTCGTGAAGCGCGGCGACGCCTATTACAGCGACAATTGGGATCAGGCGAAGTACCGCCTTCGACTGCGCGCCCAGACGACCTTCGGCGGCATCGAGCTCGATCGCGCCAACTGAGTGGCGTCAGGACGTCGAGCGGAAAACGACAGGGCTCCCTCTCGTTAAGTTCAGCTGTTTCGCGGCGCTGCCATCGCGGACAGCGACCTCGATGAGTCCCGAGGAGCCGACGATGGCGAGCGCCGTGCCAGGCGCCACCTCGCCGTACGTTCGACGGAGCGGAAGCGCGGCGCCGGCGGTCTCGATAATCCCGGCGCGCAGCCCGACCAGATTGGTGATCGCGTTACCGAATCGATCGATGCCGATCACCACACCAGCGAGTACCCCCTCGTCGATGCGCTGCGGTTCCGGCGTGCGACGGATCACCGGTTGCCTTGCGGTGTCTCCGAGAGTCTCGATACTCGCGCCTAACGCGAGTGCTGCCGCCGCCGGCGCGAAAACATCGCGTCCGTGAAAGCTGGCCGATGCAGTTCGCGGCACGGCCAGACTCACCGCACACGCGTCGGCCGTGAGCAGTGCTGGCGACAGTACGCCATTGTCGGGGCCGACGAGCAATCGATCGGCGCTTTGCACCGCTAGCGCGGCGCGCTCCGTACCGACGCCCGGATCGACGGCTACCAGGTGCACCGTCCCGGCCGGAAACCGGCGCCAGACCCGCGCGACTGTGAAGCGCGCCGCCTCGACGTCTTGCGGCGGGATGTCGTGCGTGATGTCGACGAGCGTCACTTCGGGAACGCGCGCCAGCAGAACGCCCTTGATCTCGCCCACGTATCCGTCGGCGGTGCCGAAATCCGTGAGCAACGTGATTATCGGACGCATCTCAGATGGATTTGCGCTTCCAGCGTCCGAGTCGCCAGAGTCCCATCATGCTTACCGCGCGGCCGATCGCCGTCAGTGAAATCGCCCACCAGATGCCCTCACTGCCCCAGCGATGTGCCATCACCGGAACAAGCGGCACGCGCGAGGCCGTGAACGTCGACGACGCGATCATCGGTGGCAGTGTCTCGCCCGCACCGCCGAGCGCGCCCTCGAGTACGATCTCCGCGCAGATGCCCAGCTGCGAGAACGCTGCGATCCTGAGGTAACGTGCTGCCTCGGCGATCACTGCGGGATCGTCCGTGAAGAGCCTCGCGAGCGTCGGGGCGTAGAGCAAATCGGCGATGCAAGCCACAAGGCCAAGCACGGAGCAGAGCGCGACGGCCAGCCAGCCGGCCCGCTCCGCGCGTTTGACATGTCCAGCGCCGAGATTTTGCCCAACGATCGCCGCGGTGGCCGCCCCGAAACCCACGCCAACCATGAAGAGCCAGCTCTCGACGCGGTGACCGATTCCGAGAGCCGCAAGCGCGGGCGTGCCAAAGCGCGTCGCTGTCCGCGTGACGACGATGTAGATGATGCTAAACACAATGCCGGTCACGGCCGTCGGCAGGCCGACGCGACAGACCGCGGCGATCGATGCCCATTGTGGGCGACGCAGACGCAACAGACCGCGCCGCATGGCGATGATCGCGCCCATGGCGAAGGTCGCGCCCCGCGTGCACACGCCGGAGATGGCCGCACCCGCGATGCCTAACCGTGGCAGCGGTCCCCAGCCGAGTATCAGGGCTGGATCGAGGACGAGTGTCACCGCCACTGATACGATCAGCAGAACGAACGGTGTCCGTGTGTCACCAGATGCCCGGAACGTCGCATCGATGGCGAAGAAGCCATAGATGAGCGAGATACCGGCCAGATACGTCCCCAGATAACGCAAGCCGAGTGCGGTCACCGCCGGCGGCGTTTGCATCGCGACGAACAGCGTGCGCAGAACGGCCAAGCCCACAATCGTCACGGCGAGCCCCAACGTCAGCGTGAACAGGAGTGCATCGCCACACACGCCTGCCGCCACGTCAGATCGTCCCTCCCCGTGCCGGCGGGCGGCAACCGCTGTTAGGCCAACGCCGATCATCTCGGCGAGCGCGACCATCATCCAGATCCAGAACAGAGATGTGGAGACCGCGGCAAGTCCGTCCGCGCCGAGGCGTGTACCGACCCAGAACGCATCTACCGAGGCAAACAGCGTCATCAGAAGCGACGATGCCACCGCGGGAAGAGCGACCCTCGCGATCGTCTTGCCTAACGAATCATGAATGAGGTGCGCCGCCGTTCGATTGTCGGCAACTCCAACCGGTGCGAGCCCGTCTCGTGGATCGAGCGGAATGCTCGCAGACTCGACGACGTCCGTGGACGTCATCGGCGTCCAGCGCTCGCGCGGTTAATGGGCCGCGGCGTGCGCCGCCTCGCGCACTCGCTCCGCGACATGCACGAGCGCTTTTGCCGCGGACGACGCGGGCTCGGCGACCACGATTGGTTGCCCCTGATCTCCGGCCTCGAGAACGCGAGGATAGAGCGGAATCTGACCGAGAAGCGGCAACTCGAGCGACGAGGCGAGCCGTTCCCCTCCTCCTGACCCGAACAACGCCGACGGCTTACCGCAGTGCGGGCACTCGAACCAGCTCATGTTCTCGACGATTCCCAGCACCGGCACGTTCACCCGCTGGAACATCTTCGCACCGCGCAATGCATCGCCGACCGACACTTCCTGTGGCGTGGTGACGATGATTGCTCCATGCACGTTGGTGGACTGCACGAGCGACAACTGCGCGTCGCCCGTGCCTGGCGGCATGTCGACGACGAAGTAATCGAGCTCGCCCCACGCCACGTCGCGAAGAAACTGCCCGATGATCTTCATGATGATCGGTCCGCGCCAAATCGCCGGCTGCTCCTTCTCGATGAGAAAGCCGAGACTGATGACCTTCACGCCATGCGCGGTGAGTGGGATGATCTTCTCGTCGATGACCGACGGCGGCTCGTCCACACCCATCATGCGCGGCACGTTGGGTCCGTAGATATCAGCGTCCATGAGGCCGACGCGCGCGCCTTGCGTAGCAAGGACAACGGCAAGATTCGTCGCAACTGTCGTCTTGCCGACGCCTCCCTTCCCACTCGACACAGCGATGATCGTTCCGAGGTTCGGGTACGCAACCGGAGTGGGCGCCGAAGGACGCGGCGCCGCGGCCGGTCGCGATTCCATCACCGGGAGTATTCGCTTCGACGAGGCGGTAGGTCGGGCAGGTGTCTCCGACGGCGCCGTCGCGTCTCGCACGTCCACGCGCACTTCCGTAACGCCTTCGACACGCTCCAGCGCCTGACGAATATCCCGGGCGAGCGTCGGGTCGTCGCTCGCCGATAGCAGCAGCGTTAGGCGAATACGTCCGGCCGACGACGTCGCGATGTCGCGCACTTTTTCCGCCGTCAGCACGTCTGCGCCGCTGCGCGGATCGCGAATGCGCGCCAGCGCGGATTCTACTCGCTCGAGAAGGGAAGACATTCGAAGGACAGTATCGGGTGTCAGTTACAAGGTACCAGTCGCGCGAGCTCAGCGCGTGCAGCCGAGGAAGTTCTTTGCATCGCTCACGACGCGGTCGCGCACTTCGTCGAGTGTACCAGGAACGAGCGCGCCGGAGGCTTTGACGTGGCCGCCACCACCAAAGCGCCGCGCAAACTGGTTCACGTCTACATCGCCCGTGCTGCGAAAGGAGATTTTCACCTTGCCGTAGCCAAGATCGCGGAAAAAAATTGCCAGGCGCGTGCCCGCGATCGATCGAGCATGCTCGACGATGCCGTCCAGATCCTCCGATCGCACGCCATGTCGCTCCAGGGATCCCGCCTGCATCGTCAGCCACGATACGCCGCACGGCTCGTCGACGCCGAGGCTGCCGAGCACTTCGGCGAGAAGCCGCACACGACCGGCGGGCGCCGAGGCGTAGACGCGCTGATACATCTCCTCGGGATCGACGCCGCGCGACAGCAGCTCGGCGGCTATCGCGTGACTCCGCGGCGTGGTGTTGCTGTAGCGAAACGCGCCCGTATCGGTCAGTATCGCCACGTAGAGTGACCGCGCGATCTCCGGCGTGATCTCGAGCTCGAGCTCGCACGCGAGATCGTACACCAACTCGGCCGTCGCACACGCCTTCGTATCCGCGAGCACAATGTCGCCGGCGGGATCGTCCGAGGCAACGTGGTGGTCGATGACGATCTTCGGGAGCGTTAGGCGCCGGACGCTCTCCGTGAGATTGCCCAGCCGCTTCACGTCGCTGATGTCGGCGACGAGCAGAAGATCTGTCCCAGCGAGTGCGGCGCTCCCCTTGGCCGTCTCGTCAATGACATCGCCGCCGAGCAGGAAGTCGAACAGTGATGGCCACGGAGTGGGGTTGACGATCCGGCATCGCAGCCCTCGCTGCGCGAGGAGTCGGACGAGCGCTGTCTCCGACCCGCATCCGTCGCCATCGGCATTCATGTGCGTCGAGAGCACAACGCGCCGTCCATGCACGAGCTCGCGCGCGAGCCGTTGAATGGCGGCCCGCCGCTCGGGCGAGATGCGGAGATAATCAGTGTGTTCCACGACGGCGACGTCCCCTCCTCCCCAACGCAAAGCGGCGCCCGGTGTTCACCGGGCGCCGCCTGAAGATAACCTCGCCTGAGTCAGTCAGCCGCTGCAGCCGTCATCGAGTCGATGTTGTCCTTCACCTTCGAGTGTTTCTTGCCATAGAGGAAGTAGATAACCAAACCGATCACCATCCAGACGATGAGTCGAATCCATGTGTCGCGCGGCAGACCGTACATCATGTAGCCGCAGATCAGGATGCCCAGAATCGGCACCACGGGCACGAGCGGCGTCCGGAAGGGTCGCGGAATGTTCGGCCGCTGATATCGGAGAACCATCACGCCAAAGCAGACGATCACGAACGCCAACAAGGTGCCGATCGAAACCAGCTCTCCGAGCAGACCGATCGGGAAGAATCCGGCGACCGCAGCGGCAACGACACCCGTCACGATTGTCGTGACGTAGGGCGTCTGGAACTTCGGGTGAACTTTCCCGAAGACCGATGGCAGGAGTCCGTCACGCGACATTGAGAAGAAGATACGCGGCTGCCCCATGAGCATGACGAGCACCACGGATGCGAGACCGGCGATCGCACCGATGTTCACGAAGAAGCCCAGCCAGCGCAGCGATGGGGCTTTCGAGATGGCGATGAACACCGGCTGCGGAACGTTGAGGTCCGTGTAGTGCGCCAGGCCCGTCATCACCAGTCCCATCAGGATGTACAGCACGGTGCAGATGCCTAACGAAGCAAGAATCCCGATTGGCATGTCGCGCTGCGGATTCTTCGCTTCCTGGGCTGCTGTCGAGACTGCGTCGAAACCGATGTAGGCAAAGAACACCACGCCTGCCGCCCGAACGATTCCGCTCCAACCGAAATGGCCGAATTCCCCGGTCGTATTCGCGGGGATGAACGGGTGCCAGTTGGCGGTGTTGACGAACATGAAGCCGAAAGCGATCACGAGAAACACGATTGCCAGCTTCAGGAACACGATGAAGTTGTTGAATCGCGCCGACTCCTTGATGCCGATCACGAGCAGCGTCGACATCAAACCGATGAGGATGATCGCGGGAATGTTGATGACGCCGTGACTGAGGACATACTTGCTGGTATCACAGACCTGACCAGCGGTGAGCGATATCGCCTGGTTCGTCGCCGGGTCGATACAGAGCGCCGAGCGAACCAGAGTGTGGGTCCCCTCGACGCTGAGCGGAGCCTGGGTGTATGCCAGCGGCAGCTTGAGACCAAGCTCCGACATGAATGAGGCGAAGTAGCCAGCCCAACCTACGGCGACCGTCGCGGCACCGAAGAGGTACTCGAGAATCAAGTCCCAGCCGATGATCCAGGCGACGAGCTCACCGAGCGTCGCGTATCCGTACGTGTACGCGCTTCCGGCGATCGGGATCATCGCTGCGAACTCGGCGTAACAGAGCCCCGCGAAAAGACAACCGACACCGGCGAGGATGAACGACAGCACGACGGCCGGACCCGCGTACTGCGCGGCTGCGGTACCCGTCAAAACGAAAATGCCGGCACCGATGATGGCTCCGATGCCGAGCGTTGTCAGGTTGAGCGCGCCGAGTGCGCGCTTGAGCGTGTGCTGTCCTTCGGTCGCGGCCTCCTGTTGGAGGAGGGAAATGCTCTTCGTCGACCACAAACCCATGGTGGTTTTCTCCAGGGAGGTGCGAAGTCGTCGCGGCAAAAGGGCGCCGCAGTGAGGGGGGAAACCGTTCGAGATTTACGGCGAACGATTCATATCGCAGCGCATGTGTTGTATACAGCGGCGCAACGCGTGAAGTTCGCCGCTCGCGGGGCGGCTTGTCAAGGAGGCGGGTCGTTGCGGGTATTGGTCGCTGCCAAAAATTGAAGCCCGCGAGCGATGCGCGCGGGCCCACCGAACCAACCAACAACCAGCCACCAACGACCAATCACAAACTGTAGTTAGGCGCTTCTCTCGTGATCGTCACATCGTGCGGATGCGACTCGCGAAGTCCGGCCATCGTTATGCGCACGAACTGCGTCTCCGAGCGGAGAGCGTCCACGCTGCTGCAGCCCACGTATCCCATGCCGCTCCGGAGGCCACCGACCATCTGGAACAACACGTCGCCGACCGGCCCCTTATACGGCACGCGACCCTCGATGCCCTCGGGAACCAGCTTCCGAGGTGAAAGCTCACCCTCCTGGAAGTAGCGGTCTGCGCTGCCGTCCTGCATCGCCGACAGACTGCCCATGCCGCGCACCATCTTGAATCGGCGACCCTCGAGCAAGAACGCCTCGCCAGGGCTCTCTTCGGTTCCGGCGAGCATCGATCCCATCATCACGCTCGACGCGCCAGCCGCGAGCGCTTTCACCGCGTCGCCGGAGTACTTGATGCCGCCATCGGCAATCACCGGAACATCACCGGCTCCCTCGACGGCTTCGAGAATCGCCGTCAGCTGAGGAACGCCGACACCGGTGACGACCCGCGTCGTGCAGATCGAGCCCGGCCCGACTCCGACTTTCACCGCGTCGACGCCACGCTCGACGAGCGCTTTCGCACCTTCCCGCGTCGCCACGTTGCCGGCAATGAGCTGCACTTCCGGGAATCGCTGTCGAATCTCGGCGGCGGCTACGAGCACCGCTTCGCTATGGCCGTGCGCGGTATCGATCACGATCGCATCGACACCCGCTTCGATGAGCGCCTTCCCGCGCACCACATAGTCGCCGGTGCTACCGATTGCTGCGGCGACACGCAAGCGACCGTACTGATCCTTGTTCGCATCAGGATACTGTCGGCGCTTGTGAATGTCTTTGACGGTGATCAGTCCGCGCAGCGTGCCCGTGTCGTCCACGACCGGCAATTTCTCGATTCGATGTTTCGCGAGAATCTCTTCCGCCGCGTCGAGCGTCGTCCCGACCGGCGCGGTCACAAGTCGATCGCGTGTCATCGCGTCGCGAAGCTGACGATCGAGATTGCGTTCGAACTGCAGATCGCGATTCGTGATGATGCCGACCAGCTTCCCATCTTCGTCGACGATCGGAACGCCGGAGATGCGGAAGCGATTCATGAGTGCATTCGCCTCGCGCACGGTGTCGCCGGGCCGCAGCGTGATCGGGTTCAGGATCATTCCCGATTCCGAGCGTTTCACCCGATCGACTTCGGCGGCCTGCCGATCGATTGACATGTTCTTGTGTAAGACGCCAATGCCGCCGGCGCGCGCCATGGCGATGGCCATCTCCGACTCGGTGACCGTATCCATGGCCGCGGAGACGAGCGGTACGCGCAGCTCGATGCCGCGTGTGAATCGCGATGATATGTCGACATCGCGTGGATGTGTAACCGAATGGGCAGGTACGAGGAGGACGTCGTCGAACGTCAGCGCGACGTCGATTCGAACGCGGGTGGCTGCCTGCTCGTCGGGAGCGTCCTTAATACGCGAAAGCCCGCTGCCTCGTCGATCGCGAGGCGCGGGCTGAGACGGAGGTCGAGTTGTGGTCGCCATGGCGAAATGTAGGCGCGTGCACTGCGGTGTGACAGTGCCCGCAGTCACTTACTCATTCACGATCGGCCGATGACCCGAAGACGACGTCGGATGCGACGCGGCAAAAAGAACGCAGCAGCCGCCAGCGCGCCCTGGAGATTGAGATCGGCGAGATCCTCCGCCTCACCGCCCCAATGATCGAGCAACACCATCCGTCCAGCGTTCGAGATCAATCGCTGCAGCGCGATCACCAGCAGATACACATCATCGACTTCACCAATGAACGGAATGAAATCCGGAATGAGATCGATCGGAGTAATGATGTATGCGATCGCACCGAAAACGAGCACCTTGTCAACCAACGCAACCCGTGGATCGGTAATGAGGCCGAACAGCAGTCGGAGGAAGTTCGGCAACTGACGGATGTAATGCAGGACTGTTCGCTTCGCACCCTTACGGGGAGCGCGACGTACTGCGTCTTCGTCACCAGGTGCACGCTCCGGCCGCGGCCGTCGTCGTGTTGCCGTTGCCATCAGAGCTTCTCCTCCCCGCTGCCCGGAACCTTGGTGTCATGTGCTGGCGACGACGCCTCGGGATTCGTCGTACCATTTCCTTGTGTCGGCGAGGACTGCGATGGCGTCTGGCCTGTCGTCGTCGATCGCGTCGCGCTCACGATATCGTTCGCTACCGAACGGCCTGCCGCGAGGGCTCCGTTCAGGACGTTCGCCGCGCGATTCATAAGGCCCACTGCTTCAGCGATCGTAGACGCCGAGACCTTCCCCGCGCGAAGTCGGTCTTCGACGGCCTCGGTGAATCGTGTGAACGGAGTCGCGACAGCCGGCTGTCGCTCGGCGTAGCGCGATTCCAGAAATTCGACGTAGTCTAGTATCTGATAACCACGCTCGTCAGGAAGCGTGTCCAGCTTTCTGAGGATACGTTCGCGAAGATGCTCGTTCATTGACGGCGGTCCTTGGAAAAAAGTTCACACAACTCGGGGGGCCGCACCGAATCACATGGGTGCGAGCTTCATGCCGAAAATCAAAAGTCGTCGCACGAGACCACGCGACGACTTCATCCTCAACAAGGCCGCGCCATGCTCGACCAGCGCGACTGGACCCGCGACATCTCGCCAATCATCCGCGCCAACGCGAACGATGTCCACGAGCATCAATGTGCACATAGGGCGTACGGTAGCGATCGCTCGTATAGACACCAAGTCCGCCGACGAGATCCGGGTGCGATTCCTCGACAGAGTCAACGGCATTCACCACGATCCGACTGTCGGCACGCGTGATTCGGCCATCGCCGTCGGCATCGATGACAACGTCCGCGGCATCGCCGTACTGATGGCGGCTGTCACGCGCGGCACGCTGCACTTGCGCGTTATGCGCCGGTGTGCGGAAGCCGGAGTGAACGTCCAATGCTACCATCGAATCCGCCGGCACTCCGCGCATCTTTGCCACCTGCGCAACAACCAACTCGAGCTTGTCGAGTAAACGCGGATTGAGCGCGACATACTTGGGCCACACGTCCGTCTGCGTGTCATGCGTCAGGAAGTCGCCGAGATGGAAGTGCTTGCTGACGCTGAGCTGGACGTCGCCAGGCTGCACCTCGATGAAGCCGTCGGGCGCATCGTCATCCCGACCGAACCGCTCGGATAGATACGTGCCGATCTTGTAGCCATTGAGCACTCCAGCGGATTTTTCCGCGAACGGCACCATGACCGCTAGCGTCGGCTCGGTGACACGCTCGGTGTCCATGGCCATCGAGTCCTGCGCCGAGCGGTGCAATAGCATCAGTTGGTAAAAGCCGGGCCGCGTAGGAGCTGCGATGCCGCCGGCCAGCGGCCGTGGCTCGGTCACCGGAGCGGATCCCGAGGCCGGCACCCACTCGTACTGAAATCCGGTTGGGTCGCCTGCCACGGCGAGTGGAAATTCAACGCGACGACCCGGGAGAGCGAAGCGGAGCTTCAACTCGCGACTCGTGCCGAATGCGTCGATCGACGCCCATGCCGTAGGGCCAACGAATTGTGCGAACGGAGAACGCGGCATTTCCGGAGCGTGGACGAATTGCATCGCTCCAATGGCCGCCACGCCAAACAAGGTGCTAGATGCCCAGGCCGCGCGACGCCCCGATTTCCGCTTTGTCGATGTCGAGGGTGCCGGTGCCGGCCGCTCATCGGCCGGCATCAGGATCTCCCCCAACGCGCACGCCAGCCGCGCACGTCGATGTGGGCGAATGGTCCGTGGCTGCGCGTAGCGCGGTACACGCCGACGCCGCCGGAGAGCTCGGGATGCTCCCGCTCGACTTTTTCAACGGCTTTGAGGATGACTTTCGCATCGCGCGAATCGACGCGGCCGTCGTGATTCAAATCGGCCATGCGTCCAGAGCCGTTGTCGATGTACACGTCGGCAGCATCACCGTACATGTGCCGACTCAGCTCCGCGCGGCCTCCGACTCGCCCGCCATGCCGGTTATACCACGGCGTTCTGAAGCCGCTCATGACAACCATGCGCCGGACGGGTACGCCATCGTGTTGCAGTTGAGCAATCACCAGCTCGAGCTTGTCGACAAGATCTTCGTTGAGTACCAGATACTTCGGCCACACCTCGCGCTGATCGTGAGTGAGGAAGTCCGAAAGCGTGAAGTGCTCCGAGATCTGCATGTTTTGGTTGTCCGGCGTCACCTCGATAAATCCATCGGGATTCTCGTACGCATCCGTCGTATTGCGGCCACGCTCGCTCGGCCAGAACCCCAACCGATAGAGCCCGACACGTCCCTTTTGCTTGTCCGTGAAGGGTCGCAGCGCGATGAACGAGAACGGGTGCGCAAGAATGCTATCCGGAACGGAATAAAGTCCAGGCCGCTCGACCGCAGAATCGCCGAAAAAGCGCGCAAAAAAGGGCAGCGCGAGAGTCGCGCGTGCCCTCGTTACCAGCCGCATGAGCAGCTTGCCACTGCGGCCCCTCAGGGAGTCGTCTGCCGGGTGCATAGCGCTCGAGGCGACCGCACCGCGGAGCAACGAGTCGGTTCCCACGGCTCTCACCGAAGGCGCGGCGATCGCCTCCGCCGGTGACAATGGGGCGACGAGCGCCAAGCCGACGCAGAGAAGGGTGAGGGCGGCGCGACTGGCGCCGGCCCGACCGGGAACCGTCATGATGTACGAGCCTCCTGAATGCTTTGACGACCAACGGCTCGGGGGGATAACCGTTAGCGTAAACCATGCTAAGTCGATGAGTTAGGAAAGCTCAGCGACGCGTGACACCGGAATATGGTGGCGTGTGCCGATCAACGCGCGCACGCCCGTGCTGCGCCACAACTTAACCAATGACGTGCCGAATCATTAGACTGCCAAGATCACGAAATGGTTGCCGCCCTGACCAATCGGACAGCGATCGGTACGAAGATCTAGTAGATGTATACCGGCGTTCCTACCGGAACAATGTTGTAAAGCGTTTCGATGTCTTCGTTTCTCAGTCTCACGCACCCGTGACTGACCGACCGGCCAATCGATGATGGGTCGTCGGTGCCGTGAAGCGCGTAGCCGTCACCGAGATTCAGTCGGAAGGTACCGAGCACCCCTCTGTATTTCCGTTGACGAGTGCCATACGGCGGGATGACAATGTTGCCATTGGCGAGGATCTCCTTGCCTTCCGCCGCCTCCAGCGGTTGCTCTTGCCCGTCGAGAGCGCGTTTGACCACGTCCATCCCGTCAACGATGATCTGACTGCCGTCGGCGAGGGCAATGTACTGTCCGCGATTGAGATGGATCAATCCGAGGCCGCGCTTCTGCGCCTGCTCGACAAAGTGCCAATCAGGTGGCACCCAATCCGGCTCCTGTTCCTTGGATTCCACGACCAGCCGGCCACGCGGCGTCTCGAAACGCCAATGACTGCCGCCGCCGCTCTTCTCGAGGATCTTCCCGCTTCCTGTCGCGACCTGTGTCGTGAAGAGCGTCGAGTCGGCGAGCTTGTACCAGAGACGATGATCGGCGATGGACACGACGACGTAGGGCTTGTCGCGCGTTGGGGCGTCGGGGCTGCTCGCCAGCATTTTGTTCAAGCTGTCGCTCGATTCACCTATCTCGCGGCGAATCTGATCGAGGAGGCCGGTGTTGTGATTGTAAACGATGCGACTGATGTCGCGCCGGTAGCGAATGTCGAGCGTGTTCGCGAACAACATTGTGCTCGCGACGATCGTGATTACGACGGTGGCGATGAGGATCCAGGCGATCCTGCCGCCGCTGCGAATGAACCGAATCAGCCCCATCTCGTGTGCTTGGCGTCAGCCATCAGTAGAAGTAAACGGTCATTCCCGCGTGGAGATTCGCGGCGATGGCCTGCAGATCGGCCGCTCGCGTCCGAACGCTTCCGGGGAGGACATACGTGGAGTCGTTGAGCGGACCCACGCTGGGGGGCGAGTAGATCACTGTGCCGCCGACGAGAACGACGGCCGCGGGTCCAAGTGCGCCCTTGAGCGTGCGGTCGCTCGGCACGGGCAGTCCTCTGTCCGTGTAGACCCACGTGGGAACCTCCCATGCGTCTGATCCGTCGAGTATTCGCTCGACGGTTCGGGTCCCGCGGGGAGCCACCATGTAGACGGTGTCTGGCGGGGTGCCGACTCGGCGCTCGGAGCCAACCTGAAGCGGCATCTCACGCAGCAACGCCCCGTCCTGCTCGAGGTACATGACCCCGCTGTCGACGGGGACCGCGAGATGGAGCTGCTTGTCGATCTGTGCCTGTCGCCTAACGAGCTCGATCATCATTCGAACTTTGTTTTGCTCGTTCGAAAGGATCGCGTCGGCCTGCTGGCGCTGGAGGCCGGACATGCTCTCGCGAAGACGTGCGTCCTCGTCGATGTAGCGGGTCCGCTTGCGAACGAGCCAGACGTCGAGAGCGATAAGGACGCACAGTGAGAAACCCATCGTGGCGAGAATGCCGGGATAGGCGCGCCGAAACTCACGCCACTGCGGACGGCGGCGCTCTGGAATTTGCGGCCGCTGAGGACCAGGAGGTGGCGGCGTGAAGAGCTGAGGCGTCGTTTGCTGCTGTTCCATCGTTCTTATGGGATTTCCAAAGGACCCATTGGTAGGTGTCTATTCGCGTGGGGCCCCTGAAATTGCAAGACTGGCGCCCTCAGCCAAAGGCACAGTTCCGCGACGCGCGCCCTGATTCGGGGCGGCAACCGTTGCTTTAACTGACGCTCATATCAGCGACGTCGCGGCACTGAGCTAGATTTCCCGCCCACACTACACCGGCCCCGAGTGTCGGGGTCCTCACCGCACGGCAAGCACCGGAACTGGATTCGATGGGCAAGGAGAGCAAGCGATCTGTTGTCTTGGTCGTTCTCGACGGCTGGGGATATCGCGCCGAACGTGACGGTAATGCCATTGCCTTGGCGCAGACGCCAACATGGGATGCGCTGACGGCGCGCTACCCGCGAACGCTGCTCTCGGCTTCGGGTCTGGCGGTTGGACTGCCGGAACATCAAATCGGCAACAGCGAGGTTGGGCATCTGAATCTGGGCGCCGGACGCATCGTGATGCAGGACCTGGTGCGAATCGATCGCGCCATTGCCGACGGCAGCTTTTTCCGCAACACCGCGTTTGTCGAGGCCTGCCAGCATGCGAAGCGCTCGCACGGCACCGTGCATCTCGTTGGGCTCATTGGCAAGGGGGGAGTGCACGCGATCGATCAGCACCTGTTCGCATTGATCGATCTGTGCGCACGCGAGCAGGTCCCGCGCATTGCGATTCACGCCATGCTCGACGGACGCGACACGATGCCGCGGTCGGGCCTCGGGTATATGCGTGAGCTCCTCGAGCGCGCGGGGGGTAGAGCCGTTGTCGCGAGCGTCGGTGGGCGCTACTACGGAATGGATCGCGATAAGCGTTGGGACCGCACGGAGAAGTGGTATCGCGTCGCGGTTCAGGGAGCCGGACCTCGCGAAAGCGACCCGCTTTCCGTGATTCGTGCCTCGTACGAACGCGACGTCACGGACGAATTCGTCGTGCCGACTGTCATCGTCCGCGATGGACGGCCTGTTGCGACAATGCGCGATGGTGACGTCGTGATCTGCTTCAATTACCGAGCGGACCGAATGCGCCAGATCGTACGCTCGCTTACGGAGCCCGATTTCGATGGATTCGACGTGTCCGGTCGGCCGTCGTTGCAGGTCGTGACGATGACGTCTTACGATCGCACCTTCGACGTCCCGGTCGCGTTCCCGCCGCACTCGATGAAGAACATCGTCGCCGAAGTGGTGTCGAATGCAGGAATGGCGATGTTCAAAACCGCGGAGACGGAGAAGTATGCGCACGTGACCTACTTCTTCAATGGCGGCATCGAGGCGCCCTTTCCCAAAGAAGATCGCGTGCTCGTCCCCAGCCAGAAGGTCGCGACCTATGATCTCTGCCCGGAGATGAGTGCCTTCGGAATCACCGACGTATTGTGCGACTCGATAGAGAAGAACGAGCATGAGTTCACGCTGTGCAACTATGCTAATGGGGATATGGTCGGTCATACGGGATCCATACCCGCAACGATCAAGGCCGTCGAAACGGTCGATCAATGTCTGGAGCGCGTCGTGAAGTCCGGGCAGAAAATCGGCGCGCGGTTGCTCGTCACGGCCGACCACGGCAACTGCGAGATGATGATCGATCCGGAGACGGGTGGGCCGCATACGGCGCATACGACGAATCCCGTGCCGCTCGTCGTCATCGATCCGGATGGCGATCGCCCGCTGCGCAGCGGCGGCGCGTTGCGTGACATTGGCCCGACGGTTCTGCGCATGCTTGGGCTGAAGCAGCCGATCGAGATGACCGGAACAGACTTGAGAGAGCAAGGAGCTCGTACGTGAGTTTTCGATACTCGGCGCTGATCGCGCTCGTTGTGGCTACCTCGTCCGCACGTGCGCAGGTGGGCTACCAACCCGCGCGAAGTCCCTACCTCGATTTAGAGTATTCGCAAGAGTTCACGCCGATCCTCGGCTACTACTTCGGCAGGATCGATCCTGCCGGCGTGGCGCCTAGCAATGGCGCGCTCGTGGGACTGCATTACGAGTGGCGCGCGGGCGGTCCGGCGCACCTCACCGGCGAGGTGGCGCATATCTCCTCGAGCCGAGTCGTGCTCGACCCATCGAAGCCGGCGACCACGAGAAATCTCGGCGAACAAAGCTGGCCGCTCTGGAGCGCCGATTTCGGTCTCGGCATGAGCCTCACCGGTGCGCGAAGCTGGCACCAGCTCGTTCCCGAGGTGAAAGCGGGCGTCGGCTTGATGTCGGATTTCAAGTCCGCCGACGTCGGCGGCTTCAAGTACGGCACCCGCTTTGCACTCACGTGGGGCGCTGCTTTGCGATACGTCCCTGGCGGCAGATATCAAATTCGCGCCGACTTCTCGAATCGATTGACCTCCATCAGATACCCTGACGTGTACTTTCGCCCAGCGACCGGTTTGACGCCGATCCTCACGGGCAAAGATCAGTCGGTGTGGAGAAACAATCCTTCGCTCTCGATCGGCGTCTCGTACCTATTTTCGCGATGAGGACGAGCCATGGCCCGCGACTTCGAAGACGTTCACGACATCGATGACCTGAGTGATGATGAGCTTCGAGGACTCGTGCGCGAACATCTCGCCTCAGATAGCGCGCTCGACATCGACGATCTCACGATCAACGTCGAGGATGGCCACGTGATTCTCGACGGTCGAGTGGGGACCGATGAGGAGCGTCGCATTGCCGAGCACATCGTCACAGACGTCCTCGGCGTGGAGGACTACGAGAACAACATCTTCGTCGATCCGGTGCGGCGCGCAACGAGCCCGGAGGCCGCAGATGACCTTCTCATCGATGAAGAGACGACGGAGGGGCGGCTCCTTGGCGACCGACCGGTGAGCCTGAGCTCGGAAGTGGAAGACCGCCTCGAGGACGAGGACGCGCAACTCTACGGAACGACCGACGTGGGCCACGCCATCGAGGAGGGAACGTCGTGGATTCCCCCGGAGGCGCCGACGCCGGAGGGCGTTCCCGGTGAGGACGAGCGGGGCGAGCTCGGAGAAGACCACTAGAACTGGTCCCCGCGCTCGGCGAATAAGGGTTAGGGTTCACGATTGGAGCGCCCTAGCCCTTTTTTATTTCTCGACATGCCAGCCTCTCTCACGCGGCGCGTCAGCTTCGCCGCGGCGCATCGCTACCGAATAGCCTCCTGGTCCGACGAGCGCAACGAGCAAGTATTCGGATTGTGCGCCCGCCCGAGCTATCACGGCCACAGCTACACCTGCGATGTGATGGTCCGTGGTGACATCGACGAGACGTCGGGCATGCTGATCGATCTTGGAGTGCTCGACCGCATTCTCGAGGTCGAAGTGCGACAGCGTTTCGATCATCGCAACATCAACCTCGACGTCGCGGAATTCGGCGAGGGGAAGATGGTTCCGACCGGAGAAAACCTGGCTCGCTTCATCTTCGCGCGTACCGCGGCTGCGCTTCGGGCCGCGAAGTCCGCGGCGCACGTCGTGAAGGTCACCGTTGCCGAGGACGCGACGCTCAGCGCGAGTTATAGCGAGGAGTGAGTGCGGCCGTGGCATTCGCCCGAGCCATTCGACAGCTTAGGGCATGATTTCTCGTTGCAGCGGAATGGTTCTGGCTGGCGGTTCCAACGCCCGCTTCGGCGGCGCGGCGAAGGGCTTGTTCGATCTGGGCGGGCGGCGCGTCGTCGACTGGACGCTGGAGGCCGTGAGCAAGGTGACCGATGAGCTTTTGCTCATCACGAACGACGCCGTCGTGCGGGCCGCGCTGCCGGAGGTCGCCGCGCGAGCAGATGCGCGTCCCGAGCGCGGCAGCCTCGTGGGCGTGCACAGTGCGCTGAGCTACTGCAACGAAGCCGCGCTCGTCGTCGGATGGGACATGCCCTTTCTCTCGCCCGAGCTGCTCCGGGCTTTGCGGCACGAAGGAGAAAAGGCTGGCGCCGCCGCGATTCCCGAAGGCTCAGATGGCCTCGAGCCACTCTGCGCGTATTACCCCAAGCCCTGCCTCGACGTGGCCGAACGACAACTCGCCCGGGGTGAGATGCGACTTTCAGCATTCGTCGCATCGCTATCCGACAAGATCGTCGTGGGCCTCGACGCAGTACGCCGCTTCGGCGTACCGGAGCGAATGTTCGCGAATTTGAACACCGCTGTCGAACTCGAAGCCGCCCGATCACTCGTTCGGGATGGCCACCGCACTCTCGAACTCACCGCGCCTTCAGAGACCCAATGATACGCCGCGCCGCGTCGCGCCTCATCGCGTTCAGCATCGTTGAAATTTTCTTCGCCGCCTGTGCGTCGAGTGGAGTCCTGCATCCCGCTGGCCGCGGCGGTGGTCAGCGCGCCGCACTCCGCGGGGCGATCGATTCCATGGCCGACGCGCCAGAATTTCACAACGCATTCTGGGGAATTCTCATCGTCGATCCGGAACGCGGGGACACGTTGTACTCACGCAATGCGGGCAAGCTGTTTCTGCCCGCGTCCAACATGAAGGTTGTAACGAGCTCGGTTGCGCTCGAGCAGCTCGGGGCGGACTTTACGTATCGCACTACGCTCCTCGCGCGAGGAGCGCTACGAGACAGCACGATCACCGGCGACGTCGCCGTCATCGGGCGGGGCGATCCGACGGTGAGCGACCACATGTGGATCGACGCAATGATTCCATTGCGCGCGATGGCGGACTCCCTGGCCGCGCGCGGAGTGAAGCACATCACCGGCCGGCTCGTTGCCATGGGGAATGCCTTTCCTGGTCCCGTTCTCGGCTACGGTTGGTCGTGGGAGGATCTCGAGTCGTCCTACTCGGCGGCAATCGACGAGCTGCTGTTCAACGAGGGCTTCAGCGAGATTCGTCTTCACGGTGGCGAACGCCCTGGCGACTCGGTGAGAGTCGAGGTGCGGCCCGCACACACCTTCCCCGCTCTCCGTGCAGACCTAACGACCATCGCGGCTCCGAGCTGTGTGGCCGGTGATTCGACGGTCACCACGCCCTGTCCCGTTACGCCGCCGCGCTTCGCGCGCCGGCGCGAATTGTCTATTCACAAGGATACGCTTCGAGGGGACGTCGTGGTCAGCGGCGGAGTCGTCGCCGGCGACAGCGTCACGTTGGAGGTCACTCATCGCGATCCGGACCTGGCGTATCTGGCCGCGCTCACCGAAGCGCTGCGCGATCGCGGGATCAGAGTCGATTCGGCGCCGGCAGTGAATGCCGACACCGCGATGGTCACCGGGGATACGCTCGTCACGTTCTTCTCGAAACCGTTGCGCGAGATCTTACCGGCGTTGCTCAAGCCATCGCAGAACCAGATCGCGGAGGTATTACTGCGCACGATCGGTCTCGAACGTGGCGGCTCGGGCACGGCGGACAGCGGCCGCAAGGTCGTCGAACGTCAACTCGCTGCGTGGGGCGTTCCCGCGAACACCTATGTCATTCGCGACGGCAGTGGCCTGTCTCGCTACGATTATCTCGCACCAGAAGCCCTCGTCCACATTCTCGACGTGATGCGCCGGTCGCCGAACTTTCAGCTGTTCTACGATGCATTGCCAATTGCTGGCGTCGACGGCACGATCAAGACGCGGATGCGCGGCACGCCAGCAGCGAACAACGTGCACGCGAAGACGGGGTCGGTGGCGAATGCACGCTCACTCTCGGGTTACGTCCGGACAGCGGGCGGCCGCGTATTGATCTTCAGCATGCTGGCCAACAACTGGACCGTATCCGCTGGGGACGTCACGCGAATGCAGGATTCGATCGCGGCGCGACTCGCGGCGCTCCCATTACGGTGACGCGCGCCGAGTCGTCACCGCGAACATCACTGACGGTTGGAGAAGCAGCCGCCACGCTGCTTGCCGAGCTACACCCTCTCGCAAGCGAGACGATAGCGCTCGGCGCGTCGGTGGGGAGAGTGCTGGCGCGCGACGTGGTGTCACCACTCGCTCTGCCTCCGTGGGACAATGCGTCGATGGACGGCTATGCGGTGCGAGCAGCGGATGTGCGCGGCGCACGTGGCGATGCGCCGGTCGCGCTCCCCGTGGTGGCGACGATTGCGGCAGGTGGATTGCCGGATTCGCCGCTCGCGCCGGGAACCGCAATTCGCATCATGACGGGAGCGCCAGTGCCGGAGGGTGCCGACAGCGTCGTCCGTGTCGAGGACACGAACCGTGGCGATGAACAAGTTCTCATTGCAGATGCGCGCGACGCAGGTCGTAACGTTCGCCCTCGCGGCGAGGACTTGCGAAAGGGCGAGGTCGCAGTCGAAGCGGGAACGGTGATTGGACCTGCCCAATTCGGCGTGCTTGCGTCGATCGGCGCGGCGACGGTCGAAGTCCATCGCAAGCCGTGTGTGGCCGTGCTCGCGACCGGCGACGAGCTCGTCGACCTCGACGAGTTCGACGAGGTGCTTGCCGGGCGGCGGATCGTCAGTAGTAACAGCTACACGCTTCGCGCCGCCGCGAACCTCGCTGGCGCGGAGACCCTCGACCTCGGTCGATGTGGCGACGACCGACGGGCGCTACGAGAGAAGCTCGAGGCGGCCCGCGATGCCCACTGCGACCTCCTGATGACGTCGGGCGGCGTCTCGGTCGGAGCGTTCGACTTCACTCGTGAGGTGATGCGCGAGTTGGGTGCGAGAATGAGCTTCTGGCGCGTGAAGATCCGGCCGGGAGGCCCGTTAGGCTTTGGCGTCCTTGGCGATACGCCATGGCTCGGACTGCCGGGCAACCCGGTATCCGCGCTCGTGACCTTCGAGCTCTTCGCTCGCCCGGCGATTCGCTGGCTGCGCGGCGAACGACGGCCCTTCCCTCGCGCGATTACCGTAACGCTCGCCGAAGAAGTGAGCATCGGGGCGCCGTTGACGCATTTCCTTCGCGTAATTCTCGACACGGACGACAGCGGCGCGCTGCGTGCGCGGCTCACCGGACCGCAGGGCTCGGGACTGCTGACGTCGATGTCTCGCGCCGACGCATTGCTCGTCGTTCCGCTGGAGCAATTTGGACGCGGCGCCGTCCCGGCGGGATCGACGCTGCAGGCGCTGACGTTAGGCGACCGCGGCGCACTGACGACGGAGCTGATGCTGTGAGTGCGTCCGACGCGCCGAGCGACATCGGCGCGCTCCGCAAGCTTCTCGGCCGGCGCTTTCGAACGACGGAATCGGCGCTGCAGGTGGACCATCATAAGCTGTCGATTTTGCACCCCGAGAGTGCCGAAGAGCTCATTAACGAGGCCGATTTCGAGCGAGACGAGCGGATGCCGTATTGGGCCGACATCTGGCCCTCGGCGCGCGTTCTCGCGGCGTATGTAGTCCAGCTCGATGGCGAGGGACGCTCGCTCCTCGAGCTGGGATGCGGCGCGGGTCTCGTCGCGACCGCGGCCGCTCTCGCCGGCTTTCGCGTTTGCGCAACCGACTACTACGAAGACGCACTCCGCTTCACGGCCGTGAACGTCGCCGAACACACCGGCGAGATTCCGGAGACGCGGCTGGTGGACTGGCGCTCGCTACCGAGGGATCTCGGTCGGTTTGATTACGTGGTGGGATCGGATGTGCTCTACGAGCGTCAGTACGGACCTCTGGTCGCACGGGCGGTTGACATCACGCTGCGGCGGAATGGCGAGGCCGTGATCGCGGATCCCGGTCGGATTGCGGCGGAAGAGTTCGTACGCGACACAGCGCAGCGCGGACTTCGACTCGTAGAACAACAACAAAGGCCGTATGTGGATGGCGCGATCCGACAAACGATCAGTCTGTATCGATTGAAGCGTGGTGCGTAGCGCCACGCATCACGAAAGCTGGCCGGCGACCACCTCGGCGATATCGAGTACGGGGACAGAAGACTCCTTCGCTTTGACGCCGTCGCTCATCATCGTCATGCAGAATGGACATGCGACAGCGATCGTGTCGGCGCCGGTCGCGAGAAGCTCCTCCGTTCGCTCGATGTTGATGCGTTTTCCTTGACGCTCCTCCATCCACATGCGGCCGCCGCCGGCGCCGCAGCAAAGACCACGGTCGCGCGAGCGTGGCGGTTCGACGAGGGTGACTACCGGTAGCGCGCGGCGGAGCGTCTCACGCGGCGCGTCATAAATGTCATTGTATCGGCCAAGATAGCATGAGTCGTGATACGCAACCGTTAGGCGGCGGCCCTCGTCGGTGCGCAGTGGTACGAGCTCCTGCTGGAGCAATCGCTCGATGTACGTCGAGTGATGAATTACCTCGTACTGGCCGCCGAGCTGTGGAAACTCGTTGCCGATCTGATGGAAACAGTGCGGGCAGGCGGTGACGACGGTCGTGACCGAATAGCGATTCAACGTCTCGATCGTGTCTCTCGCCAGCATCTGGTAGAGGTACTCGTTGCCCATACGGCGGGCCGGGTCCCCGTGACAATGCTCTTCCTGGCCGAGAATGGCGAATCGAATTCCGCACGCCTGGAGGATGCGAGCAAACGCAACCGTGATCTTCTTCGCGCGGTCGTCGAAGGAGCCCATGCAGCCGACCCAGAAGAGCGCGTCGGGTCGTTCGCCGCGGGCGGCGAGGTCGGCCATCGTCGAGATGCCGAGGCCATCGGCCCAGCGCCCGCGGTCGGCAGCGTCGAACGCCCACGGCGCGCCGTTGCGCTCCAACGCCTCGAACGCCGGCTGGATCTCCGCGGGAAAGCGGGACTCGGTGAGCACGAGGTTGCGCCGCATCTGGTTGATGATGTCGAGCTGATCGATCGACACGGGGCACTCCTGCACGCAGGCGCGGCAGCTTGTACACGCCCAGAGCTCTTCCTCGGTGATGTAGGTATCGAGTAAACGGTGCGCTGCCGGACCGTCACCTAACGATGCAGTGGCATCCTTGCCTTCACCGTGCGCGAGGTCGAGGCCGAAGAAAGCCATCGTGTCACCGGTCGCGATCGGTCCCCTTTCCATCAGCCGCTGGCGCGTGTTGACGACGATCTTCCGCGGACTGAGCACCTTGCCGGTGATGTTCGCCGGGCACGCCGCAGTGCAGCGGCCGCATTCGGTGCAGGAGTAGCCGTCGAGGAGATTCTTCCAGGTGAGCTGCTCGACGTCGCTCGCGCCGAAGGTCTCGGTATCGGCCTCGAGATCCATCGGCCGCATGACTGCTCGCTCACCGCGCCAGCTCGTGTTCGAGAAGTAGACGTTGATCAACGAGGTAACAACGTGCAGGTGCTTCGAGTACGGCAAATAGTTGAGGAAAATAAGAACGAGAAGGACGTGAGCCCACCAGAAGACGAGCTGGGCACCGCGCGCGGCGTGCGGCGAGAGACCCTGAAACGGCGCTGCGAGCGCGTGCGCGATGAATTTCTCGGGTCCCACGGCGTCGGGCTGGATAATCGAGAGAAATGCGTTCGCGAAGAGGAGTGTCACCATCAAGCCGGCGATGAGGCCGAGGATGATGTATGCATCGAGATGCTCGATGTCGTCGCCCTCGAGGCGTTTGGGGTGCACCACGAGGCGTCTGTAAAACGCGAACGCGACCGCGGCGAGCACGAAGATGGCAAACGTGTCCTGCGACGCCGCGTACACAACGTAGAACGGATGCCAGAGTACTCGCTCGTACGAGAAGCCGTTCCACGCACCCTGGACGAAAATCTCGACCGTACCCGCGGTCAGGACAATGAAGCCCCAGAAGATCGTCGCGTGCATGAGCCCAGCCACCGGTTCGCGCAAAATCTTCGTCTGCGCAATGCCGATGCGCAGAACGTTGAGAAAGCGCCAACCTGGGTTATCGGTGCGATTCTCCGGCAGCCCGATGCGGAGGTAGCTCACCAACCGCTGGACGTTGAGCGAGAAGATGCCGGCGGCCAGAGTGAGGACGAAGAGAAACACGACGTTCTGCGCGCTCATGCGATCCGTCCTCGGCTCAGTGACCTTGCTTCGCCTCGCGCACCGCTTGCGTCAGCACCGGAACCACCTCGAGCACGTCTCCGACGATGCCGTAGTCCGCCACCTTGAAGATCGGCGCTTCCTTGTCTTTGTTGATCGCGACAATCGTCTTCGACGTGCGCATGCCGGCGAGATGTTGAATCGCGCCGGAGATTCCGACGGCGACATAGAGCTGCGGACTCACTTGGCGCCCCGTCTGACCAATCTGGTCGGCGTGTGGACGCCACCCTTCGTCGGTGACCGCACGCGTCGCTCCAACTGCCGCGTTGCCGAAGGCATCGGCCAGGTCTTCAACAAGTTTAAAATTCTCGGGCGCCTTGAGGCCTCGGCCTCCAGCGACGATCACGGGCGCATCGGCAAGGTCAGGGCGTCCTTTCGCGCCTTCGATTACCTGAGTGACCTTCACTCGCGAAGCGGCGGGATCGATTGCCGGAGCCATCATGTCGACCCGTGCCGTCCGCGGTGCCACTACGGCATCGAACGCGCTCGGCCGCACGCTGAGAATCATGGGGCTTCCCGAAACGGCGAGCGTCACGATGACTTTGTTCGCGTAGGCCGGATGCTTCACGATGAAGGCGTCACCTGCGACCTCGACATCGATGATGTCGCTCACGATCGGCGCGTCGAGTTTGGCCGCGAGCCGCGGACCGAGATCACGCCCCTGCGCCGAGAAGCCGAGGACGATCGCGCGGTAAGTCACGCCCTTGGCCCGCGCAGCGATCGTTGCCGCGATCGATTCGCGCGCAAACGTCGCGAGCGCGGGATGCTCGACCGCGATGACGACGTCGGCGCCGAAGCGTCCAAGGAGGTCGGTCTTCTGAGCGACGCCGGGTGGTCCGGCTACCATTGCGTGTACCTCGCCGCCGCCCGACGCATCGGCGAGGCGGCGTCCGACGGACACGGCCTCGGTCGCAACTTTGCGCAGCTCGGCGCCGCGCGTCTCCGCAAATACGAGAATGTTCGCCATTCGTTAGGCGCCTCAGAGCACTTTGGCTTCAGTCTGCAGGAGCCTGACGAGCTCCGCAACGGCGGCCGTCCCCTCGCCGACGATGCGGCCGGCCGGACGATCGGGTGGAAGCGCCATGCCCTTCACCGTGACACGTGACGCGCCGAGCTGCGCCGGCTTCGATTCGAGCGGCTTCTTCTTTGCCGCCATGATGCCCTTGAGCGATGGATACCGCGGACGGGCAATCCCCTCGTCGATGGTCACGACGGCTGGGAGACTGAATTCGACCATCTCTGCCGCGCCTTCGAGCTCGCGACGCGCCGAGCCTTTGCCGTTAGCAATCTCTAACTTCGAGGCCGCCGTGACGCAGGCAATATCGAGCAGTTCGGCCGTCGCCGTCCCAACCACAGCCTCGGAGGTATCGAATGCGTGCTTGCCGAAGAGCGCGAGGTCGAAGCCGCCGGACTTGAGCTCGGCCGCGAGCGCCTTGGCGACGGCGAGTCCGTCGAAAGGAATCGCGTCGGCCTTGAGTTGCACGGCGCGATCCGCGCCCATGCTCATTGCTTTGCGCAGCGTCTCCTGCACGGAGTCCGGTCCGACGGCGATCACGACGACCTCGCCGGAGCCTGCCTTCTCTTTCATCTGGAGCGCGACTTCGACGGCATAGCTCGCGAAGTCGTCCATATCGAACTTCACGCCCGACTCGTCGATCGCACTGCCCGCCGAGTTGATGCGAAAGCGCGTTTCGGAATCGGGCGTGCGTTTAATGCAGACGGCAATCTTCACGAAGAGGAGCTGTTAGGGTCTAGGGCCCAGGGGCGGAAGGGGCGAAGGCCAGCTGTTGCTAGGCCCTAGTCCCACCCCTAACCCGTCACGTAAAAGCCGACATGCCGGTCATCGCCTGGCCGAGCACGAGCGTGTGCACATCGTGCGTGCCTTCGTACGTGTACACGCTCTCGAGATTGGCCATGTGACGCATGGCACCGTATTCTGCGAGAATACCAACCGCGCCGAGCAGGCGGCGTGCCTCACGAGCGACATCCGTCGCCATGTCGACGTTGTTTCGCTTCGCCAACGACACCTGCTGCGGTGTATACGTGCCCGCGTCCTTCAGACGGCCAAGATGCAACGAGACCAGTTGCGCCTTGGTGATCTCCGTCAGCATGTCGGCGATCCGCTCCTGCTGGAGTTGGAAACCGCCGATCGGGCGATCGAACATCACGCGATTCTTCGAGTAGGAAACCGCCTCCTCGAAGCACGCGATCGCCGCGCCGATTGCCCCCCACGAAATCCCGTACCGCGCCTGCGTCAGACACATGAGCGGACTCTTGAGCCCACCCGATTTCGGGAGGAGGGCGTCGTTAGGCAGCTGCACGTCTTCGAATACGAGCTCGCTGGTGTCGCTCGCGCGGAGCGACAGCTTGCCCTTCTGATCGCGCGCCTTGAAGCCGCTGCTGTTCGTCGGGACGATGAAACCGCGGATGGAGCGCTCGCTCTTTTCCCCGTTCGTCTTCGCCCACACCACCGAGATCTGCGCCGTGGATCCGTTCGTGATCCACATCTTCCCGCCATTGAGCAGCCACGTGCCGTCCGCCTGCTCCTGCGCGTTCGTGATCATCCCGGCGGGATTCGATCCGAAGTCTGCCTCGGTGAGCCCGAAGCAGCCGATCACTTCGCCGCGCGCCATTTTCGGCAACCAGGCGCGACGCTGATCCTCGCTGCCGAACGCGAAGATGGGGTACATCGCGAGAGCGCCCTGCACCGAAGCAAAGGAGCGAACGCCGGAATCACCGCGCTCGAGCTCCTGCATGATCAGCCCGTACGCGACGTTGTTGAGTCCCGCGCAGCCATATTCCTCGGGGAGGTTCGCACCGAAGACGCCCAGCTCCGCCATCTCGGGCACGAGCTCCTTCGGAAACCGTCCCTCGACGTAACACTTGCCAATAATCGGAAGCACCCGCTCATCGACGAAACGGCGGACGCTGTCGCGAACCGCGCGCTCTTCCTCGGAGAGCTGACTATCGATGTTGAAGAAATCGAGCATGGCGGGAAAGCTAACTAACAGGCGATGGACTCAGTGTTCGGATCATCGATCTCGTGCTGCGCTGCGGCCGATGCGTCCCTCGCTCGGCGGACGCTGGGAGCCACGTTTCAGCGTTCGTCGCGCGAATGGAGCGACGCCCACCTCGCGCGCCTTGGCGCGGAACTCTGGCCCGTGATCGATCTCCTGGCCCGTTTCGTCCTGCCACTGGTGCACCATTTCGTGCAACAGGGTGTGACGCGCCTCCTCCCACCCGTCGCGGCGGATGTGACGCCAACTCAACGCGATCTCAGCGGGCACGCCGTGAGCCGCGCACGTGTAATGCCCAAGGCGACTCCGCATCCGGCGTGACACCCGCAGCGAGACCGTCTCGAGGCGCCCATGGAAGTGATCCGTGTTGTAGCGCTCGTGCCACCGCGCGAGCTCCGCAACGAGGGACCGGTCCTCCGGCCGCGTTCGCGGACGGCGCATGCTCGGCGAGGTGCTGACCGGATGCGCGATGATGATGCGTTGCGCCGTGAGCCGCTCGGCACGTGTGCGACCCTCGACGAAGACGACGATCGCGCGCAGCACCTCGAGTGGTGCGGTGAGGTATCCCTCGTGTACCCGCAACGCGCCGCTGCCGAAGCTGACCATCACGTGGCGGTTTCGCGTTAGGCAGCAGCGGTGGATGCGCGACATGCCCAGCGCACGCAGCCGATCCAGCAATTCGGCGGCTGGATCCGAGCGTGCCGTTGCCGGCCGCGGTAGCCGATCCAGCTCGAGGTCGAGCTGGGCGGCGCGGCCGAGGAGCTGCTTCAACGCACGAAGCACTTGGATGGGCCTGGAACGAAACCGCGCTCGTTGCTCGACCAGACCAGCGTCGAGACCTCGATCGCCTTCGTCGTTATGCGAATGCTGTTCACGGAGCCGGGTCGGCCGCCGCGAGCCCTGTTCGAAATTGTACCGGCGGTCGAGATGACCGTCCCCTTTTTGGTGTGCTCGATGTAATGCACGGCTTCCTGATGATCGTGACCGCAGAGCACGAGATCAACACTCATCTCGGCAAACGCGCCGAGAATCCGCTGCGTGTGCTTGAGTCCATGACGTCGCGAAAGCTCCCCCATCACCGGATTGTGGTGCATGACAATGATGCGCGCATCGTCGGCGCGCGAGCGCTCGAACTCGGCGCGTGCTCGCTCGAGCTGATCGCGACGCAGATCACCGATGATGGAAATGTCGCGCAGGTTCCACGTCAGCGTGCGCCGGGTCACGCCCTGGGAGGTGTTGAGACCCACGACCGTCGCTCCGGCAATGCGAAGGACGGGCTCGACATCCTCGCTGATGAAGCGGCGATAGTTCGCGAGCATTGCGGCGGGGTTTCCGAGCCCCAGCGGTGCCTTCCACCAGGCCACGTCATGATTGCCGGGAACGACGATGACCTCACTGTAACGCTTCGCCTGTTGGATGAAAACTCGCGCGCGCTGAAATTCCCCGGAACGTGAACGCTGCGAGAGGTCCCCGGAGATCGCGACGACATCGTAGTGACGATCGGCGATGATGGCTTCGATTGCTTCGTACTGCTCGGGAACGGCAGGATGACCGAAGTGAAGATCGGAACAATGAAAGAGGGTCGTCGTTAGGCCCTCTCGCGTTCGCTCGTCGGATCCTTGCCCAGCAGTCATCTCGTCGTGTCGCGCCATCAGAGCCTGGCGATGATCGCGTCCGTGAACTGGTCGGTCGTGGCGCTTCCACCGAGGTCGCGGGTTACCGTCTTCCCTTCTCGCACCGTCTGCTCGAGGGCGTGCCGGATGCGCCGCCCCCGATCGATGTCGCCGAGGTGCTCGAGCATCATACAGGCCGCAAGCATCAGCGCGCCTGGATTGGCGATGTTCTTCCCGGCGATGTCGGGAGCCGTTCCATGCACTGCCTCGAAGATCGCGCCGTGCTGTCCGATATTGGCGCCCGGGGCCAGTCCGAGTCCGCCGACGAGGCCCGAGATCTGATCGGAGAGAATATCGCCAAAGAGGTTCGTCGTCACGATGACGTCGAAGCGCTCGGGGTGTAGCACGAGGTTCATCGCCATGGCGTCGACGATGCGCTCCTCGAACTCGATGCGACCCGCGTAATCGCGCGCGACCATACGGCCGACGTCGAGGAACAACCCCTGCGCGAACTTGAGAATGTTCGCCTTGTGCACCAGTGTAACCTTGCGACGCCCGTGCTTCACGGCGTACTCGAACGCGTAGCGCACAATGCGCTCGGATCCCTCGCGCGTGATGATGGCGATTGCTTCGGCTGCGGCGCGTGGGTCGTCACCGATCTTGATGTAGTGCTCGATGCCGACGTAGAGTCCTTCGGTATTCTCCCGAACCAGCACAAGATCAAGATTCTGGTACCGTCCGTTGGGCAGGATCGAGTACGCGGGCCGTACGTTCGCGTAGAGATCAAAGCTCTTTCGCAGAGCGACGTTGATCGAGCGATAGCCTTCGCCGACTGGGGTCTCGAGCGGTCCCTTGAGCGCGACGCGCGTTCGCTTGATTGAGTCAAGCGTTTCATCGGGAATGGGATCGCCGTACTTCGCGACCGCCGACATCCCGGCGACGTGTTCCTCCCAAGAGATGGCGGCACCTGCAGCATCGATCAGTCGCACGGTAGCGCGGCTAATCGATGGTCCGATTCCGTCGCCAGGAATCAGAGTGACTCTGGTGGACATGCTCTATTGCGTTCGAGCTGAAGATCAAAGATAGGCACAGCGGGAGCGGCGATTCACGCCGACTAACGGCTCACGATGAGATCCGCGACGCTTCTGGATAACACTGCCGTGAGCACGCGTGGATCAGCGCTCGTCGTATCGCTCCTGACCTCGCCGACCCACCTCGCTTCGGAGAAGCGTGGATCGACGAGAGCGAGCCGCAACCAAGCGCGCGCGGCGCCGGCACTGTCGGCGCGCTCGAATCGCAACTCGATAGGCAAAAGAACCACGCGCGCGTTCTCGTGCAATGCGATCATCGTGCGCAGCTGCGATGCGAGCGGCTCCGGTAGTCGCGATCCGGCGATGAAGGAGGCCGAGCGCAATGGCTCTTCGGCGAGCGCGTAGGGATCGCTCGCATAGGTCGGGTTGCGCTTGTAGCTGAGCGCGAGATCGGCAGGAAACACCCAACCCGTCTTGAGGCCGCGATTCGCGATCGCCACGGCAATGTCGTCGTCCAGTGCGCGCAGAATGTCGCGGCTGGGGCTCAGGCGCGCGCTCCAATCCAGATCGGTCGAGCTGCGAAGCGCGAACGCGGGCGCCACAATCGCACCGCTCGCGGCAACGGCCGCCAGTGGTCGAACCTCTGGAGCGGGAGCTGTCGACGGACGAGATGAGCCGGAACCGCCGCAGGCCGACGCGACAACACAGAGAAGAACAATTGAAGAGCGTACCGCCGATGGCATTCGAGAGTCGGGGAATGGCTTGTGTCATATCGTGCGCGACCTGAGACAAGGTAATTGGTGTGGTCGGCAGTTGGTGGTTGGTGGTTGGGCGGGAGCGCGCGCAACGCGCGCGCGACTCCATACAAGCTGCTCGCGAGCGCAGGCGAGCGAGCAGCCCGATGGTCAACCCGCTCGTCGGGTTGACCATCGGGTTGACCGTTGGTTTGCGCCCCGGCATCTTGCCCACGCTGGACCACTCATCCCGGAGTCCACCGCTCATGTCCAAGGTTGTTTCCGTGATCGTCTGGATCGCGATTGCGATCGCTGGTGCCGGAGCGATTGGTTGGCTTGCGTTGTCGCACGGCGAGACGATCAATGCGGCGTGGCTGCTCATCGCTGCGGTGTGCAGCTATCTCGTCGCCTATCGCTTCTACAGCAAAATGATCGCGTCGAAGATCTTCGCACTCGACGCGAACCGCGCGACACCGGCCGAACTGCTCAACGATGGACGCGACTACGTCCCGACGAATCGATGGATCGTTTTCGGTCATCACTTCGCGGCGATCGCCGGGCCCGGACCTCTCGTCGGTCCAACACTGGCCGCACAATTCGGCTTTCTTCCGGGCGCGATCTGGATCATCGTCGGCGTCGTCCTGGGAGGAGCGGTTCAGGACTTCGTCATTCTCGCCTCGTCCGTGCGACGAAACGGCAAGACACTTGGGCAGATGGCGAAGGAGGAGATCGGTCCGGTCGGCGGATATACGGCGCTCGTTGCCGTGCTCGGCATCATGGTGGTCCTCATTGCCGTCCTCGGCCTCGTCGTGGTCAATGCGCTGCGCTCGAGTCCGTGGGGAACGGTCACGATTGCGCTCACGATTCCGATCGCAATCGTGATGGGCATCTACCTTCGCTGGATTCGCCCCGGACGCGTGCTCGAGGCGAGCGCCATTGGATTGGTGCTGCTCGTCGGTGCGCTGTATGCGGGTCGAGCGGCCGCGGAGAGCGCGACGCTCGCACCGATGTTCACGCTCGGCGGCGTGACGCTCGCGATCTCCGTGATGATTTATGGATTCGCGGCGTCGGTGCTTCCCGTGTGGCTCCTGCTCGCGCCGCGTGATTACCTGTCCGCGTTCGTGAAGATCGGCGTCGTCGTCGCACTTGCGCTTGGCATCGCGTTCGTGCTGCCGCCGCTGCACATGCCCGCGTTGACACAATTCACCGATGGCACAGGACCCGTCTTCGCCGGCAAGGTCTTTCCGTTCGCCTTCATAACGATTGCGTGCGGTGCCGTCTCCGGTTTTCATGCGTTGATCGCGTCGGGGACGACGCCGAAGCTCCTCGAGCGAGAGACCGACGCGCGCATGGTCGGCTACGGCGGAATGCTCATCGAGTCTCTCGTCGCCATCATGGCGCTGATTGCCGCGTGCGTACTCACGCCGGGCGTGTACTTCGCGATCAACGCGCCTGCGAGCGCCATCGGCACCACCGCGGCGAGTGCGGCTGCAGCGGTTCAACACTGGGGTTTCACGTTGAATCCGGCGGAGATGACGCAACTCGCCCAACAGGTCGGCGAGAAGTCGTTGCTCTCGCGCACTGGTGGCGCGCCCAGTCTCGCCGTTGGCATGGCGCATCTTTTTTCGCGCGCGCTCGGCGGCGGTGGCGCGATGGCACTCTGGTATCACTTCGCGATCATGTTCGAGGCGCTGTTCATCCTGACGACGCTGGATGCGGGGACGCGCGTCGGCCGTTTCATGCTCCAGGACCTCGGGAAGCATGTGTGGGCGCCGTTAGGCCACGTGTCGTGGTATCCGGCGGTGTTGATCACGAGCGCGATCTTTGTCGCGATGTGGGGTCACTTCCTCTACCAGGGCGTCATCGATCCCCTGGGAGGGATCAACTCGCTCTGGCCGCTCTTCGGTATCTCGAACCAGCTCCTGGCCGCCGTCGCACTCTGCGTCGGGACAACGGTGATCATCAAGATGGGTCGCGCGCGTTATGCGCCGGTCACTCTCGCACCGCTCGCGTGGCTCGTCGTCGTGACGATGAGTGCAGGTTGGGCGAAGATCTTCTCGGCCGATCCAAGGCTCGGCTTCATCTCTCACGCCGCGCTGCTGCGTGCCGCGGCCGCTTCGGCAACGCTGCCGGCTGGAGTGAAATCGGCGGGCGACGCCTTGCGCATGGCATTCAACGACTACCTCGATGCTGCGGTGGCTGCGTTCTTCATGATCTCTGTCGTCGTGGTTCTCGCCGACAGCCTGCGCGAATGGTCGGCGGTGCTCCGTGGGCGCAAACCCGCGACGTCGACCGAAGCACCATTCCGGGCGCGTGTCGCCGTCGCCGGAGACTGATATGTGGCGAAAAGTATCGAACTCGCTCGTTCGCGCCGGTGCTGTCGTTAGGCGCATCATCGGTGCACCGGATTACGATACGTATCTCGCCCACATGCGCGAGCGACATCCCGATCTCACGCCGATGAGCCGAGACCGCTTCATGGCGGCGCAGCTGCAGGCGCGATTCGACAAGCCGGGAGCTCGATGTTGCTGAACGGGGCAGAGAGTAGAGGGTAGAGGGTAGAGGGTTGCGGCGACCGCGTGAAAGGACCCTCTGCCCGCAACCCTCTACCCTCTACCCTCTACCCTCTACCCTCTACCCTCTGCGCTGCGCCAATCACCGCGATGCCCATCGCCGCGGCCAGCGCCAAGGAGGCGCCGAAGTCGAACGCCTGCCGCGAGCCCAGCCTGTCCCACAGCGCACCGAAAATGATCGACG